>CAZOBX010000035.1:11191-13388 GCA_964578045.1 uncultured Kangiella sp.
GCATTTCTAATTTTGCTATCAGCGAAGATATCTATGAAAAAAATGGAAGTGGGCAAAGAGGTAATATGGATATGAAGTTAACCAATGGCGAAACGGAAGGTTATGCTTTTATTAAGCAAATACTTCCTTTAGTAGAATCTATCAGAGTACTGCCCAGTGCAACTATTGAAGTAAAACCAGAAGATGCCACTCTGCCTGTTTGGGATTGGGTATGGGAAATAAAAGGCACCAATGAGAATGCGTTGAGTGATACGCTTACTTTTGAATGGTATGGGCAAGCTTCGTGTCAGGATTCACTAACTAATCTTGAAATTGACGGACCAGGTGGCAACCAGGTTCAAAATCCGTTGACTAACCCAATATGGGGATACTTTAACTATCAAAGTTTTAGTAATGATACCGTTAAAAATATCTGTGTCGATTGGGCGAATGACAATAATTGCGACCCGGGTGAACCCGGAACCTCATGCGCTATACAAGAAACTTTTGTTTTGACTGGCGGCTCTATGTTGGCACCTGATGATCTAATTTTGCTAACAGCAAGCTGTAAAAGTGGAATTGTCGCAAACGAATATGTTGCACCAATGATGGAACTGTTATGCGTAAGGCCTGAGGAAGGATTTTAAGACCTAATATTATAAACGCCCTCCCACATTCTGAAAGAAAAACTGCAAGTACTATGATGAATGATTTCGAATAAATCCTACGTTGTTAGTGGGTTAAAACTTGGTAAGTATGGCAAGCCTGACGGCTTGCCATAGCTTCAACGCAATACCCAATACTTATATTTTAGCCAGTGACCATAAAAGTAGTAAAACAGCTGGATAAATTTAGAAGGTTCATTTTAGCAATAGAACCGGCTTCAAAACTAACTTCATTTCAGGCAAATTACCTCATGGCAATGTTAGAGCATCGAGCCAATCAAATTAACGCCTCAGTTCCCGATTGGCTTAATAAAACCATGGTTTTACAGACACCCTATTACGGAACAGTTCTTAAAGAGCTTAAAATTGCACTTACTGATCAATTTACCGCTGGCATTTCGACGGCGTAATATCTTTATAGATTCGCCAGTAGGCGATCGTATTTAATGGCAGTTTGCTCAAATACGGGCTAATAGAATAAGTAATATATGGGGCAATTAACCGCAAAAGATATTCTCAAATCAATAAAAAACGCCATAACCCGCAAAGCCTGCCTGGTTACATACACTTTTAGGCTATACGGAAGGGAAGTCACCCTTCTATATCGAACTTGACTAGAGTAGTCAGTTAAATCACTAAAGTAAGTGTAGCTCTTTGCCGTCGTTTTTTTCTAAACGATTTTAATTTAATGAAGATGTCCGGATTTTTTAGTCATTTCTGTATTAGTAAATATCAGGTAATGAATCAATCTATTTGTACCTTTAGCATAGCTACAAAATTGGTTCAAATAGTATGTATGAGTTAATTATTAACATCGGAGGCGTATTCAGATGAGTGATTACCAATCATCGTCAAACAATTCAGGACAACAAGCTAAAACAAGCCACTTTGCCTATGCCTATGAGAGCGAGAACATCTCTGAGGAAGAGCTTGATAAGCAAGATTTAAATCCATTGCAAAACGATGAGATAGACGGTTATTTTGCAGAATCGCCCTTTGCTTTTGCGTATGAACAAGGTTTAGATTCAAACCTAATCTCAATTGAAGCTAATGAACTATCACTTTTTACTCATGAACTTTATGACAGTGAATTTGACGAGGCAGTTTATAATCTGGCCACGACATTGCGATCTGAACTTGAGGAAGTTCAGCAAGAACGTTTTAGTAACCGTGATTTACATTTTTTAGAAACAAAATTGGACCCAGTTTTGCGCGAGAGCGAATCAATAATTGATGAATACATACAATTATTAGATAACGTTGATCTGACGCAAATTTCAGATCAGGAACTTGACAATTTGTTCTTTGAGCACGAAAGTAAAATTGTCGCCAATTCTCAATATACCTCCATTTATGAAGAGTTTAAGCTGAGAAAATGGATAAAAAAGAAAGTAAAAAAGGCGGCTAAATACGTAAAGAAAACCCTGAAAACCACAAAAAAGAACCCGCTGAAAGCACTAAAAAATGTCGCCAAAGATGCAAAGAAATTTGCTAAAAATAAATTAAAAAAAGTTCTCTCCGGGTTAAAAAAACTAGTAAAAAAGCTTTTAGCC
>CAZOBX010000035.1:13398-15044 GCA_964578045.1 uncultured Kangiella sp.
CAGGTATGCTGCCAAAAAAATTACGTTCTATCGCCAAGAAACTAGCTAAGAAAATACAAAAAGAGCTGAAAGATTACACATTAGAAAATCATGTTTACGATAATGGCATTGGGTATATCCAACGGGAGTTTGATTTATCTATTGCCCAATTACTGTTATCAGATAATTCCATTGTACACGATGAAGTTATTGCCGGATTTTTGCACCAAGAAAATTTCACATCTGTTCAGACTACCAGTGCGGCAGACGACGCCAGAGGACAATTTGTTGAGGCCCTCACTAACTTGAGTGAAGATGAGGTTGCAAATGAGCAATTAGTAGAGCCTATTGTCGAAGGATTTGTTTCCGCCATAATAAAAGCGGTAAAAATCGGTTACAAATTATTGGGCGGTAGAGCTAAGTTAATAAAACTAGTTACAAAACTAGTCACAAAACTGATCAAAAAACACGCAGGCAAACACTCTAAGGCCTTAGCCAGAGCTATAACGGAAACCGGCTTTAGGATTTTTAATCTAGAGCATAATGACCAAAGCATACTCGTAGCAGATGTGATTGCGGGCACTGTCGAAGATATGATTGACAAGTTAAGCAATTTTCCCGATGAAATATTGGACAACCCAAACGTCAGTGCTGAATTTGTTATTGAAGCATTTGAACAAGCTGCAGCATCCTATTTTCCGCCAATACTTTCAGAGGATATTTACCAAAATCGACCTGATTTAAGAGAAAGCATTCGCCCTACAGTATGGTTGAGCGCTAGAAAAAGTAAGGGAAAAAGAAAAAAGTACAAAATATGTTCGCGTAAAATAACTCGGGAAATAACACCAGAAATGATGGATATGGTTAAATCATGGAGGGGTTCTAGTTTGCGTTCGGTATTACATAAATGCAAGAAAATAGGTCGACCAAGAAGAATAAAAAAAATTAGAGTCCACTTCTATGAGTTGGAAGCTGGTGGATGGATTAGCGATATAATCAGAAATGAAAACGAAGAACTAAACTTAAATATTAATAGTCCGTTTTCCCTCGAGCAATTTCATCCTCTAACCGAGGAGGCGGCAGCTGTGTTGTTTGACGAACCAGGACTAGGCCGGGATGTAGAGCCTGATTTTCTTGTTGATCCGTTAAACATCGCTTCTGGGCAACGATTTTATTTTATTGATTTTTTGACACCTGACGAAGAAGAGTTCTTTCCATTTCACACTAGCCAACCTTGTTGTTCGCAACATGTCGTTTTTGACTTCCCTCAAGATGAAATACGCTTAGCGACCTTTCTAAATGAAGATCAGGCTCAAAATATATCTTTAGCGTTAAAAAGAGGCGCTAGTCAAGGTGTCGCTCTTCGGCAAATCAGGCAAGTTTATAGTAAGGGAATTAAGCATGCTTTTGGTCGGGGAGCCAACCACCAATTGACAATAAAGCATGGCAATATATTTGCGGAGGTGCGACCTGAAAAAATCATGCGCTCTTTGCCCTCTTCATGGGTAAATCAGATCCAAAGATTACTGCTGAGCTGGCTTGATAAACAACTTTTCAACTCATTGAAAGAACTCCGACCGCAGATCTCCGCCGCGTCACAAAATCCGGCGCTCGGCATCACTATTTCAATGACGATTGCAGCTCCCTCCTTTTTCAAACCTTTAAAT
>CAZOBX010000035.1:15054-31662 GCA_964578045.1 uncultured Kangiella sp.
CCTTTAAATGAACTACTTGCTGGGCGGGCCGTGGTGGTTGTCCAACCACTCAATAGTCTTTTTGCTGAATCTTTCATAAAAATCATTCCAGGTGACTGGCATGGCTGAGTTAGATCCACAATTAGCTGGCAACATTGTAGAAGAACAACAGTTGCAAAGAGAAATCTCTCATTGGCGCCTAGCTGCATCTAGATTAAAAAATATTGAGATGCTCACTTCACCATCGAGTTGGCGGTTTTTAGAATTCAGTACAGCCAATCAAATTCGCAGTAGCTTGAATAGCGCGGTTGATAGATTAATAACCATGGGCAATCAATTCGAACACAACCAAGCTAACCACTATGCATTACTTAATTTGGAGCAGCAGAGACATCTACTTAATCGTTTTCGCAAACAGTATTTAAGGACTGAAATAACCATTAATCTGTATACCGACGCGCTTAACACTCGCGCTCATAAAAAGATGGGTTTGTTGCTAAGTGCCTATGATGGGTTAGCTAGAAAAAGCATGCAGTTAATTTTACGCCCACTGGGATATAGCACCCCACCGGTATTAACCTATATTGATAGTGGTCAAGGTGCAAGTATTGCAAAAGCAGGAATGAAGCTTTGGGATGGGGGAACGATTAATCCTTGCGCCGTGATTAAAGTTGTTTTACATAATCTTTACAGAAATACATCATTGATACATGAGTCAGGCCATCAAGTCGCACATATAACTCATTGGAATGGAGAGCTTGCGGAACTTTTGAATGATGGCCTAAAAGGATATTCTAACGAAATTGCAGATGTTTGGAGTAGTTGGAGTTCAGAAATTGCGGCTGATGCTTTTGGCTTTGTGCACACAGGATATGCATCTGTGGCGGGACTTCACGACGTGGTCTCCGGAGATGCCAAATCAGCCTTTCGTTTTATTCAGGGTGATCCACATCCGATCAACTATTTAAGAGTGTTACTCGCAATACAAATGTGTAGCCACTATTTTGGTCGAGGTTCCTGGGACAATATGAAGTTGGCATGGATGAATCGCAATCCATTATCACTGGCAACTACTGAAACACGAAAGTTAATTAAAGCCTCACTACCTCTGTTAGATAGTATTGTTAAATTAATTCTTACAACTAAAATGACGGCGTTCAAGAATAGGAGCCTGGACTATTGGCTTGATCCCATGAAAGTTCATCCGGACGCCCTAAAAATGTTTGCTAGAGAGCAAGGAAAAATGGTTTTCAATTCAAACTTCTGGATGGATAAAGAACCAATGAAATTATTGGCTATCCTGTCACTTAATCAACATAAGAAAAACGATTTTGAATCGGTAAGCCAGGAAAATTGGTTAATGCGAATGGGGAGTCACAGGTTTGCTCAAACCACAAATAGTCATTTTCGATCCAACTGAAATAGGAGAATAAAACATGTCATCAAAAAAATCTGAGCCCGACAACCAAATAACCGTAAGTCTGACGGCTGGAAATACACCAATGGAAAATCCAGTAGCCGAGAGCGACGATCCTGTGGCTAAAGCCATAGCACTATATCGTCAATACAAAATCGCTATGCACGGTCGGGATCCCGCATGGCTATTACCCGATTTGGATAGTAATGTAAAATTATCTTTCCCCAATCTTTGACAATGATTAATGGCAGAACAACGTAAAAGAGGAGCAAAAAAATGTTTAGACGAATAGTCGGTTTTAATAGTGCTTTGGAAAGAAACTACAGTTCAGAAGAAGTAACCATAGAACGAGCCGCTGCAATGAGTCGAGCAAGACATTTGTTCGCGCTTCATCCGGCAGAACTGCTTTCTTTGTTAGAAACAGGATGGCAAACAAGAGTACATACTCAAGCTGATCTAGGACACCCTGATCACCGTAGCGATATTCCTGGTTTGCCAGGGATCAATAATATCTCTAATGCTAATATCGCTTTGGATATATTCGGTCCCAATATTTTGCAAAACCGAGAAATATTTTCAGCTACTCGAGGGGATGGTTTAGTTGGGCAATCAAGATGGGATCACCTGATATATGCGTGGGCAATCGAAGCCACAGGAATTTATGAGATATTCAGACGAATTTTACATGAATTCGCACATGGCGAATCTTTAGGTACTCCCTCTGCAGAAACAACGATTTGGCTACGAAGTACGGAATTACTTTTTTACAATTTCAATCGTTTACCCTTATTTTTTATAGGATCACTAAGCAGTGAAATAAAGCCTGATTTTAAAGCAACGCTTTACAATGCTTTTTACCGTATGTTTGGCACCGACAGTGCTTATAAAAGTAAACAGAGCAAGCCCTATGAATTTGTAAAAGCAGGTGCCATCAATTCTACTTTTATTCAATCCTTCGAATATTTTCTTCACGAGGTATGGCAGGCGATTAGCAATAGAAATAATACCAGCGGAGTAAATTTAACAGACAACTCAGGATTATCTATACGAGCCGACAGTCTTTATGACATGTGTCGAGCAAGGCGAGAAGGCGGAAATTTGGCAAGAATAGAATATTTAGGTGTTTCTCTAATGTCCTGGTTTCATATGACGGTTGAATTCAATTCAAACATTGTTGTGGACCTAAGGTGTGAAGCATCTAGCCCGCAAGATAGGTTGAGCAAGCTCGCTGCTCGAGTCGGTATGAAATCTAATAATTATTCAAAGAACTATTTCGATATGGCCGAGAATTGCTCAAGAATTCTTACCATGATTGAAACGGGGCTGTTCAACGATGAAACTTCAGTTCCCGCTTTATATCAAGAAGGTTCGCCAATTGAGGCAGACATTAAGCGCATAATAACCAATTGGTCAGAAATTACTAAACGGGATATTAAACGTCAGATGCCCGTTGGGATTTAAATCGTTAGTGGGTTAATGCTCAAAAGACAATGAGCTCAAGATAAAGTTTAAGTGTCGAGGTGGCTATACCAGCAGTTCAGGGCAAGCGGTTAATTGGATGAAAATAGGTTGAGGAAAGAAAAATGACAAACTTCCCAAAGGATGTAGATACGTGGGATTTCGAAACTCCATTTATGGAGGGAGAGAGTTCATTTGAGGGCCGCTCTACGGCTAACTGTCAACTAGATTGTCCGTTTTTGCAAGAGTCTGGTTATCCAGAATTACAAAGTATCGAAAGAGAATTAGAGGAAACTTCTGCCCGAAAAATGGAGCATCTCTCTACTTGCGGTTGCAATAGTGATACTTTAACTAATCAAACTTTCGCAGATAACGATTTAGAGAAGGGGGCACAAGAAAATAGAGATGAAAATCTCATTGTCGAACATGCAGTACCGCAGTTAAATACAGAAGATCTTAAACGGTTTAAGCAGTTACTCAAAAAAGCACAGGCGGAATTTAATTTATTTGATCTTACTGCTAAGCAAGCTGAACGTATTGTAGCAAAGATTTCGCGAGATCATGCAAAGACAATTAGTCACCTAAAAAAAACCGCCCATCTATTCACAAGTAAAACAAGAATAACAAGAAAGGAAATTGACTGGCCTTTAGTTTTGATCATTGCTGCAAGAGAGGTAGGAATGACCTCCACTGCGCTAAGAAGAATCTATTCTCCACGTTCAAGTTCATTACTTAATAGCGCTGGAAAGGATACTCACATCAAAGGACGAGGGGGTTTTGATAACCTGTACAAATTTAGAAATCTATTTCCACCAACGGTAAAGAAATTACTTCGATCTGTAAGAAAAGATCGCTGCAAAAATCGTATTAATCCCAATCGAGATGAAGGTTTTAAAAAAGGTAGAGAAAATACCTGTCCTGCGCTTATTCCGGAAAAATATCTCGTTGTGGGGGCTATTGTGAACGTGTCCGGTAGTCGAAGGACTTTTGAAAAATATGTGAAGGTGATTTTTGATGACCCTGATAAATTATTGTCAAGCCTGGACAAAAATTCGTTGAGAATGTGGACCGCCATTTGTTTCGCTCGCCCCGGCGGAAAAACTGATCCTGGTGCTAGTGGGAAATGGGGAGTTATAACAGTTCTAAACCATTATAAGGCTAGGATTGACGATGGAAAAATAACAGACTTGAATGCGATTGTAGGCGATGAAAAACTGCGTGATCGACGACCTTTTGTAATGAGAGCTGCATTAGTTACAGCTAGAGCCTGGATCCTGGACCAGCTATTACCGAGCGAAGTGGTTGATATATTTAGTGGCAGTCGAGCGCGACGGGCTGCTGATTATTCCTGTGTTCGACCTCGTTTTCTTGATCATGAAGGCATAGAATCAGAAATCGAAATAGAGGCATGCAAAAGCGTTTCGATATCTCCTTATCCGCTACCTTGTAAATTTTATACTATAAAAAAAGGGATCGATGCAAAAGGGCTTATTGATTTAGCCGGTCGAGCATACACCGTCGCTCTTTATCAGGATAAGCTGAAACTTTCGCAGTGGATCAATAATCACGTTTACAACCAAAAGTTTCGGAGTTCGAAGAATGCTAGTAAGAGTTACCCAAATGGACGAGTATCACTCAACCCTAAGTTTACCAAGGATATTCGCGCGCAAGCTAATGCTGTTAATCATTCTCCACGGGGACACAGTTTTGCTACCATATTTATTCCACCTCCGCCTTCTTGGCTAGACAGAAGTTATTCATCATGCCTGGATTTCCCTCAAGAGAATTATCTTACTTTCGATGGTGAAGGGGATTTAGAACCATTCAGCTACAGCTCTTCGCAGTACATTCTTGACGAGTCAGATGAGGAAATTTCCGATGAAATAGACAGTCCTGAATATCAGGTAGAAGAGATAAACTCGGAAACGGTGCTTGATCAAAATGAAGAGCTATTGGATACAGGTTTAGATAATGCATCATATTACTTCGACGATGAGTATGATTCTGAATCAATATTCAGTTTACAAGATGAAATAGTCGATTCAGGATTAGAAGAGAATATACTCCTTCTAGAAAAAGAATCAAAATTTGGAAATGAGGAAAAAATTTTTAAGCCAAGCCAAATTCACACAGATACAGAAAGGGAACTAATAACAAACATAGCTTCAGCTCATTGGCAAGAATATGAAGATGAGCTTATTGAATTAGAGGACGAAAGTAGCTATGGGGCCGCCGCAACCCAAGAAAAAACAAGATGGTATCAGGCAATTCTAAAATACGCTGCAGGATATAAATCGATACCAATTAATGGAAATCATAATAATTCTGCAACTAGAGATGCACTAAAATCATTCCAACAGAAATACAACCTCAAACGAAAAGATGGTTATTTGAGCCCGTCTACCAATTACGCATTGACCCAAATAGCAATGCAGTCTATCTACAAAGAATATATAGCAAATAGATTCGGTAAATTTACTAAAGTTCTTAAGGAGCATGTTCGGCGATTTCAATATGATTACAATCTTTCATTAGATGGCAAAGTTGGACCAGAAACGCGACTATTTATGTATAAAGTGCTAACTAATAAAATACCCACTCCCCGTAGATTCCCAGACATAATAATAAAAAAAAATAACGAATCTCAATTTGGTAACCAGGAACACCATTTTTCTATAGATGACGAAATTAGTATTGAATCTGAATATGGTGTTATTGATACAGACAATCGAGTATCGCAGCTGAACACGTTAAAATTACCAAACCGATGGATCGGACAAATATCAGCTCTATTTAGTTGTTTAGAGGTTAAGCAGAATTCCAAAACAGGAGCCGTTACCTCTAAACCAAAACCAAATCAAAAGGGGCATAGTCAAGGAGGTACTGGAACACTAATTAGTCCTCGGCATATACTAACTGCAGCACATGTTCTATCTCAAAATAATTCCGACCACCCCGAACTCTTTTTTAAAGCGAATAATGTTACCTTTTCTCCCGCATACAATGGAGCATATGGGTTTTTTGGCCGGCGCAGCGTGGTCCAACCATATGGCAAATTAAATGGCTCGTCGAATTGGATTAATGGCTACAAAATGTTAAAAGGATATGAAACAATTTCTCAGGGAATTGTTATCGGTTTCGATCTTGATAAAGACATTGCATTGATCGAATTGAAGAATTCAGTTGAATTTCTTTCAGCCAGTTATAAAGTTCGTATAAAAGGGCAAAAAAAGACTATTAGGCTGCCAAATTTAGGCTATTGGGGACAAACTTCAGATTTTCAAATACACGCAGCCACTAAAAGTGCATTGGGAATGTCGATTACTACAATTGGTTACCCCACCAATAAACCAATGGTCAACACAAAGCCAAACAAAAAGGGAATGCAGTGGAAAGCTAAAGGAGCAATTAATACGCTTAAGGGAAACATATATACTAGTGATATTGGCTACCAGCATGATGCTGATACCAGTAACGGCCAGAGTGGTAGCCCTATTTGGATTGAACGTGTAATCAATGGAAAAGTAGTTAATTGCATGATTGCTATAGTAAATAGTTATAACCCATTTGAGCAGCAAAATTATGCTATTGGTTTGACCGAACAAGTACTCCAAGAGATCCAAAGCTGGGCACCGGATACTTTTTCTTTTCAAAAAGGGATCCTTAAGGTTAGAAAATAACCTACAAAGGGTATTAGAGGCGCAGTTGTGAATAAAAAAGAGCGAAATCAAGAAATCAAAATTGTTATAGGCACACCGAGTGCTTAGCTAGGAAAAGGCTTTAACTGATTAGCTTGTGGTGATTGCTCCTCACTTTTAAACCGAACAGCTGCACAGATAGTTTTACTGGATTAAGGATAAATCAACGCATAGACCCTGCGTTGTTCATAGGTTAAAACCTGATAGGTATGACAAGCTTGCCGACTAGCCATTGCTTCGACAGCTATGCCCATGGCATTGATTTGTTGAGTGATTTTGGATGACAGCAATTGATGTTTATCGCCGGTTCCGATAATAAACACTTCCGGTTTTATTTCGAGGTGTTTATTAAGGTCGTCAAAGCTCAGTTTTTCAAAGGATTCAGCGCCATTAAAATCCTTTTTATCACCATTGACCAAAAAGACTACCTGCTTAAAAATACCGATATTTAGTTTTATCTCGCCGGCTTTATAGGCTTTTATGTTTACTTTGGCGTCCGTGGCTTCTTTTTGAAGTAGCATAGCTGTTATATCGCAGTAAAGGAATATGAGTAATATTATAACGCCAAAATCCCATTCGGGGAAAATTAAGGTAGAATACACAAATAGTCGACAGGATTAACCCATAAGAAGATAGTTTTGCAACGTAGAAAATTTTTAAAAATAGGGCTTGCTACAGGTGCATGCACCGCATTCGCAGGCACCATAGTTTGGAATCAAATGTTCGATGGACCTGTTGTAAATCCCTGTCTTATCGATAGCTTACCAGTCTGGCTGGCCGAACATCCAATGATGAAGAAGGCATTTGCTGGACTCGAACTGTCTCAGTTATGGGATACCCATTTCCATCTACTCGGAAACGGACTAAATAGTGGATTTGATGGTCAGGCCACTGGTGCCTGGCTAAATCCCGACATGTCTTCCTGGTTATCCCCGATACAAAAACTTCAATATGCTTTCTATCTCGATGCCGCTTGTATTTCACAAGCAGACAAAGCCGATAGTCTGTTCCTTGAAACTATCAACAAAACTATGGCACAGCTGCCCGATGGGATCCGGTTTATGCTACTGGCCTTTGATTATCAACACGACGATAAAGGTAAGGCTAAACCAGAAAACTCTACTTTTTATATCCCTAATGAATACGCGGCCAGAGTCGCCGCGGCTCACGAAAATTTCGAATGGATTGCTTCAGTCCACCCCTATCGAGCCGATGCGATTGATCAACTAGCATGGTGTAAAGCTCATGGTGCGAAAGCGGTCAAGTGGTTACCGCCTGCGATGAATATCGATCCATCTGCACTTCGCTGTGGCCGTTATTATCAGAAATTGGTTGATTTAGGCTTCCCACTTTTGACCCACGCCGGTGATGAAAAGGCGGTGCATAGTGAAGAATTGCAAAAATTGTCCAATCCGCTGCTACTTCGCAGTGCGCTCGATCAGGGAGTCAAAGTAATTGTGGCTCATTGCGCGTCGCTGGGTAGCAATCAGGATTTAGATAATAACAAAGCGTCGCAAAAGTCTAATTTTGATCTTTTTGCCCGGCTAATGAATGACCCTAATTATCAAAACAATTGCCTGGCAGACATTTCAGCGATTAACTTGATTAACCGTGAACCGAAAGAAATCAAACAAATCGTAGAAAATCAAGATTGGCATTCAAGACTTTTATATGCCTCGGATTACCCATTGCCTGGAGTGATGCCAATTATCTCGTCTAAGAATTTGGTGGTCCATGATTTACTTGATGAGTCGGTAGTGCCTTTTATTAATCAAGTGCGGGAACATAATGCCTGGCTATATGATTTTCTGGTTAAACGATTTATGAAGTCAAACGGTGTTCAATTTTCAAATGACGTATTTCAAACTCGTAAGCATTTTGGTTAAATTATAATGCTCACCGATCAAAATCCCAAATCAAACGTTAGTTTTTATTTTCCAGATCTATCCAGTGCACAGCTTTTTTCTATTGACTCAATGGCAAAGCATCAAGATAAATTTTCCAGCTATGACCTGCAAAATGACTGGCAGCTAGAGTTTTGCAGAGAGATAGGTTCAAGCGAAAAAAAACTTCCTTGGAGCAAATTAAGAGCGCTTCAATTTAATGTTGACAACGATACCCAAACCGTCGTCTGTTGCGACCCAGTCATGATGCAAATGACCCATCGTGGCGCCTATTTATGGGGGCAATCTCAATTGGAATTTAGCAGAGAAGAGGTCATCAGAATTATCGCTCAGATTAATCAACAGTTAATGGGCGAGAATGAGTGTTTTTATTTATTGGATAATCATCAATGGTTGTATACCAATAATAAAGCCATCGAATTAAATCAATCGAGTTTTGAAGAATATATTGGTAAAGACATGTTTGGTTTTTCTTATTCGGGAAAAGACGGGATTTACTGGGATAAACTTGCCACCGAAATTCAAATGCTGATTAAACAAATGATGGACTATCAGGGGCTCACACCAGTTTCAGCTGAAATGATTGTAAATGTTCATTTTTGGGGGGATACTAGAAACAAAGTGAATCTTCCTTTTAAGCGATTAGAAAATAAAGCCTTGCAAGTGTTTTCATCGGATGGTTTATTAGAATTGTTTTGCCAAAAAAGTGGTATCCAATTTTGCACCTTAGAAAACTACGAAAACGTTAATTCGACAAACAATTCAAATAATCCAGATGACCTTATTTTGCTATTGTCGCATGGCGAACTGACAGAGTTTAACAATCTTATAGAAGATTCAATTGAGAGTTCTAATAATCGATTCAATATGGTTCGACTTATTACTCTAGACAAAGTGCTTGAGCTTCAAAAATCTAAAACTCTATTGCAAAAAATCTTCAGTATTTTTAAGTAGCTTGGCGAAGAGGTAAAGCTTATGCGGTGCCACAAGTAGAGTCATTAAGGAAAGCGTTGTAGGCACTAAGGGCAATAAGCAATATCAAAGATATTTCGTAATTTGTTGAGATTCTCTAAATTCAGCTCCAACATAGGATGGAAAAGCTAATGAATAAAGGAAAAAGTTTTGATCAAAAGAAGCATTAGTCATCGACGCCCGATTAATCCAGATGCATTAAATGACTCATCTATTAAGTCGGAATTAGAGGATTACCCCGAAAAACTGCAACAAATATTTTTAGCGAGAGGCGTTCATTCCAAATCGGATCTTGATTATGGATTGTCCGGACTCATTCCACCCAATCAATTACTCAATACTGATAAAGCCAGTGAATTTATTTTACGGGCCATAAAAAAAGACCAACGAATACTAATCATCGGTGACTTTGATGCGGATGGCGCAACGAGTTCGACTTTGATGGTTAAAGCACTCACTTCAATGGGGGCAAAACATGTTGAGTTTTTGGTGCCGGATCGATTTAAATTCGGCTACGGACTTTCTGTTAAGTTGGTTGAAGAGGCGGCTCTACAAAAGCCAGATCTGATCGTCACCGTTGACAATGGTATTGCAAATCATCAAGGCGTCGCCAAGGCCAATGAACTTAATATCCCGGTAATCATTACCGATCATCACCTGGCGGCTGAAAGTCTGCCAGATGCTCTAGTCATCGTTAATCCCAACCAACCTGAGGATAATTTTGCCAGTAAAAACTTGGCCGGAGTTGGTGTAGCTTTTTATTTAATGCTTAGCTTAAGAAGCTTAATGAGAACACAAGGATGGTTTGAGCAACAAGGCATCGAGGAGCCTAATCTTGCAGAGTTATTGGATTTGGTTGCCTTAGGAACTGTGGCTGACGTGGTATTTTTAGACAAAAATAATCGCATATTGGTTGAACAGGGACTTCGCAGGATCAGAAGTGGTCGAGCCTGTTTCGGAATTAAGGCTTTGTTAGAGGTTGCCAAAAAACAGTCGCATCAATGTCAGTCGTCAGATTTAGGTTTTGCCCTTGGACCGCGTTTAAATGCCGCCGGACGACTGCAAGATATGTCGATAGGGATTAATTGTTTATTAGCCGATTCAGAAAGTGAAGCGGTTAGATTGGCGGCCCAGTTAGATAATTTAAATCGTGAGCGAAGAAATATCGAACGAGAAATGTTGCAACAAGCTAATCAGGATTTGGCTGAGTATTTTTCTCAAAATGACAAACTCAACGAGGATGAAAAAAGACCAACAACCTTGTGTTTATACGATCCAAAATGGCATCAGGGGGTTATCGGTATTTTGGCTTCCAGAGTGAAAGAAAAAATCAATCGTCCGGTGATCGTATTTGCTAAAGATGATAGCGGTGAGGTTGCGATGGTTAAAGGTTCAGCTCGCTCTATTCCCGGCGTACATATTAGAGACGTGCTAGCGCTGGTTGATAATCGACATCCAGATCTTATCGAAAAATTTGGCGGTCACGCGATGGCGGCGGGATTGTCATTAAAAGAAGAATACTTTCAAAAGTTTGCCGAAGAGTTCCATCATTGTACCGATGAACTCTTAGCTGGTAATAAAATTTCAGATGAAATTCTAACCGACGCAAATTTATCCGAACAGAATATGACACTAAAATTTGCCTGTCAATTGAGAGCGGCTGGACCATGGGGACAGGGATTTCCCGAGCCCTTGTTCGACGATGAGTTTATCGTGGTGAGTCAGCGAATAGTGGGTGAAAAACATCTAAAGCTGGTTTTAGCTAAAGGCAATCTGTTGATTGACGGGATCCACTTTTTCTTTGATGATGGTTTACAGCTTGATCAAGACGATTTAATTCATATCGTGTATAAACTGGATATCAATGAGTTTAGAGGCAATCAATCATTGCAACTGATCATTGATCAAATATCCAAGATCAACAAATCCTGAGCGGGTTGGTTATTCTAGATTTGGATTGTCTTCTGGCATTCGCGCGGATTCACCTGCAATGGCATGACTTTCATTCGCCCATTCGCCGAGATCAATTAGCTGGCATCGTTTTGAGCAAAAAGGTTTATGATCGCCACATTCAGCCCATCTTTGGCTTTTTTTACAGGTAGGGCAGGGGATGATGAGATCTTTGTTCATAAGGCGACTTCTTTGCTAGACTGGAGATATACGACAGGGTCCATTATTCGACATGTTGCATTTAAAGTAAAGATTGATGTTTAAAAACAGGAGCGATTAGTTTGTTTGATTTGAAAGAACTAGAAAATGCCTCAGGAATTGTTCACAGAGTCGTACAACCCACATTACAAAATAATTGGGCTCAGTTATGTCAGTCCCTGGACTGCGATGTTTGGGTAAAACATGAAAATCATACACCGACCACTGCTTTCAAAGTGCGTGGTGGAGTTTATCTGGTGGACAGGCTCAAGAATTCTAAAAATCCTCCTAAAGGTCTAATTTCTGCAACTAGAGGTAACCATGGTCAAAGTTTATCTTTTTCCGGTAAGCGAGCTGGTATGCCAATAACCATCGTTGTGCCAGAAAATAATAGTGCCGATCAAAACCGGGCTATCAAAGCTTTTGGAGCCGAATTGATTATTCATGGCAAAGATTTTCAAGCGGCAAGAATGCGAAGTCTCGAATTACAAAATGAATATGGTTATATGCCGATCCCGCCATTTAACCGCGATTTGGTGATAGGCGTTGCAACCTATGCCTTCGAGTTTTTATCGGCCATTAGAGATTTTGATACCGTGTATGTTGGTGTGGGCATGGGCTCCGGAATTTGTGGTTTGATCAAAACTCGAGATTTATTGGGCCTAAAAACCAAAATCGTTGGGGTAGTGGCCGAAGGTGCACCGACATTTGCCCTGTCTTTTGCGGCAGGAAAAATTATTAATACCGATGGCGCAAATACCTTAGCAGATGGAGTCGCCACTAGCGAGCCGATGGAAGAAGCATTCGATATGATCCTTCAGGGGGCCGACAGAATTGTTTCTGTTAGTGAAGGACAAATTATCGCTGCGATGTCTCAGTATTATCATTTGACTCACAATCTGGCGGAAGGCGCGGGAGCGATATCACTGGCTGGACTGAGCAAAGAGAAATCTTTGATGAAAGGAAAAAAGGTCGGGGTAATTTTATCTGGCGGTAATATCGATTTTAATCGTTTTCGAGATTATCTGGCAACATTACAATTTTAGGTACTAGGGTCTGTAGATATTTTAGCCGCAACAGTGATGAACTATGAAAGATCAACAAGCCCTAGCAATCGGGTATATAATACGGCTGAATTTATATAAGCAGCAATATTGGAGATAGAAATGGCAACAGCGACAGCAAGACACATACTGGTCGACACTGAAGAAAAATGTAATGAGTTAAAAGAGCTAATTAATAACGGTACGGATTTCGTAGAAGTTGCTAAGCAACATTCGTCTTGCCCATCAGGAAGCAGCGGTGGTGATCTGGGATCGTTTTCTCCGGGAGCCATGGTGCCAGAATTTGATGAGGTTTGTTTTAACGGTGAAGTGGGAGTGGTACATGGACCCGTTAAAACTCAATTTGGCTATCACTTATTAGAAGTGACTGAGAGAAGTTAATCTAAATAAGGTAGTCAGGCGCTACAGAAAATAAAAAAGGGGAGCCAAAGGATCCCCTTTTTTTTTATTGGTTTAAAAACTAGCCTTGAGGTCCCGCTGCTTTAATTGCATCTGACACATCAAACTTGGCAAAGTTCTCAGCAAATAATTTAGCAACCGCTTTTGCTTCAGCATCATAGGCATCGGCATCAGCCCAGGTGTTTTTAGGTAAAAGCAAATTGCTATCCACACCCTCCACGGAAACTGGTACGTCAAGATTTAATTGTTCGATATGAACCGTTTCACAATCTGCCAAAGCTCCGGACTGAACTGCAGCAATGACGGAACGAGTGGTTGGAATACTGAAACGCTTTCCACCATTAGCATAAGTGCCACCAGTCCATCCGGTATTAACCAGATAAACTTTAGAATTATTGGCAACAATTCGTTTCATCAATAATTCAGCGTAAACGCTTGCTGGGCGAGGGAAGAATGGCGCACCAAAACAGGTTGAAAAGGTTGATTCAATCGCCGAGGTGGAACCGATTTCAGTAGAGCCTACTTTGGCTGTATAACCACTTAAAAAATGATAAGCCGCTGCTTCTTTGCTTAAAATAGAAACGGGAGGTAGCACTCCGGTCAAATCACAGGTTAAGAAAATAACCGCACTTGGCTCGCCGGCGCGATTTTCTTTAACCATTAATTCAATGTGTTCTCTTGGGTAACCGGCACGACCATTTTGGCTATGTGTTGTATCGCTGTAGTCGGCAACACCATTGTCATCAAGTACCACATTTTCGATAATGGTACCTTTTTTAATAGCATCCCAAATTACTGGCTCGTTCTTTTGCGACAAATCGATTGTTTTGGCGTAACAGCCGCCTTCGAGATTAAATACCGTACCAACCCCCCATCCATGCTCATCATCACCAATCAGGTAACGAGAAGGATCAGCAGACAAAGTTGTTTTACCCGTACCCGACAAACCGAAGAATAAAGTCACATCACCTTCACCGTCTGTATTGGACGCGCAATGCATCGGCAATACATCTTTGGCCGGTAATAAAAAATTTTGCACTGAAAACATGGCTTTTTTCATTTCGCCAGCATATCGCATGCCTGCTAATAATACTTTGCGCTGGCCAAAGTTGATGATAACAGTGCCATCGCTATTGACACCATCCCGTTCCGGATCGCAAACAAAGTGAGCGGCGTTTAAGATTTGCCATTCTTGTTTATCGGATGGATTATAACTTTCTGGTCGGATGAAAAGGTTTTGCCCAAATAGATTTTGCCACGCGGTTTCAGTTCTGACATTCACCGGCAAGTAATGGGCTGGATCTGAGCCAACATGCAGTTCAGAAACGTAAAAAGCGTCTTTTTGATTCAGGTAGTTTTCAACTTTGTCCCACAAGGCATTAAATTTGTCTTCCGAAATAGGGCGGTTGACCTTTCCCCAGTCGATTTCAGCTTCGGTAGAGGATTCTTTAACAATAAATCGGTCATTGGGTGAGCGCCCGGTTCGAGCGCCCGTGATAACACTTAATGCGCCATTTGCAGCAAGAATGCCTTCTTTGCGCTCGATAGCATGATCAATAAGTTGATGGTTAGAAAGGTTTAAGTGTTGCACGGCTTTATTGTCCACCTGTGACTCCATTTTGTCGTATTTCGGTCATTTTTTGACTTGGATGAAATTTGAGCGGCATTCTAACAAATAAAAATGCCGCAAACTAGAGTTTTTAAGGGGTATATTGCGAATATCCTACTAATTAACCGGCTGTTGAGGATTCCAACTCTGATCGGTTGTTTTTGGCCTGGCCCGTTTGCCCGAATGACTTGTTAGCGGCTGGTCGCCACATCACTTACTTCCAAACCCGCTAATTAAGGGCTTAGCTGGTCACTAGCAAAAATATCAGTGCTGGATGCGCGGTTACTAGCTGTAATTAAGATCAGTTCTTTTCCAGCCTAGTTTGCCGGACGGTGGGTCATAAAATACATAATCTATTAAATTGCGTTGGTTTCAAAAACTTTATTACAAATTCAGTCAAACCTCCGATCCCAGTGCTTGAAGCGTTTTCGGCAATAGGCATCAAATTGCTGGTGATTAGTAAAATATAACTCGGAAAAGGCATCTGGGCTGTTATCAAATTCACATTGCTGATTGGAATGCTCTCTACAAATGAATGGCCTTTGATGGTAAATGTTGCACTGGCCTCGGTCACCCAAGTGTTCACATTGACCAAAACTGGTTAAATACCAGCCGGAATCATCTTTAAAACAATGAATGTTTTTATGCGACACTTGCCAAAGGATCATATCAAAGTCGCGGATAGAGCGAGGGGTATCCATCGGTTCGGTGATATATTGGCAGCATTTTGAATCAAAACACTGAGCGCACTTACCACCAAAATCGGTGGTAACCGGGATCCTTTCAAGTTGCTCAGATTTTGACATGGCGCTCCTTTGATTTTAAGAACTTCTTTCAACTGCCAATTCAGCCAGGTCGTACAATGCCTTAGTGAATGGATTATCGGGCATATTGGATAAAAATTGTTTGGCTAACTCAATTTCTTGTCGAGCTCGAGTAAGGGTATATTCGATTGATTGGGTATCTTTAATAATAACTTGAACGGCTTGCAAATGTTCCAAGCCACCATTTTTTATACACGAACGAATTAGTTGATTGCCCACATTGTCTGCATTTTGCATGGCATAAATTAAGGGTAAGGTTGGTTTTCCTTCAGCCAGATCATCACCAACGTTTTTTCCTAGTTCTTCACTGTCGGCGGTGTAATCGAGCGCATCGTCCATTAATTGAAATGCCAAACCCAAATGCAGACCGTATTGATGTAGTTCAGTTGAAAGGTGGTCTTTTCCGGCGATCATTGCGCCAAGTTGGCAAGCCGCAGCAAACAAAATAGCGGTTTTGTTTTCGATCACCTTAAAGTAGCTTTCTTCCGTAGCATCGGGATCATTACAATTCATTAACTGCAGCACTTCACCTTCGGCAATCTGATTAGTGGTGTCAGATAAAATTTTCATGATTTCCATTTTATTTATGGATACCATCATTTGAAATGCTCGGGAATAGAGGAAATCACCAACTAATACGCTGGCAGCATTACCAAAAAGGGCGTTAGCGGTTTCTCGACCACGGCGCCGATCACTTTCATCCACCACATCGTCATGTAAAAGTGTCGCGGTATGAATGAATTCAACAATTGCCGCTATTTGGTGGTGTTTTGTGCCTTGGTATCCAAGAGAATTAGCAACCATCAATACAAGTAAAGGGCGCAATCTTTTACCGCCTGCAGCAACAATGTAATGTCCTAGTTGGTTGACTAGCGCAACGTCAGACTGAAGTTGGCCTACAATCACCTGATTGGTAGCTGCAAAATCGTTTTCGACAAGTTTTGTGATGGTTTTTATATCAGACAAGAGATAGAACTCAATAATTAAGACAAAGATATTAGCCAAAAACGCCATTTGGCTGTTTTGAGCAGAGAATTAATGTCAGAATGCTATTGTCTGGGCTCGATTGGGTCAAGCGAAAACTCGGCTTTTGACCCTTAAAATTCATTAGTTTAAGAAAAACACCGGATTTAGAC
>CAZOBX010000035.1:31672-32759 GCA_964578045.1 uncultured Kangiella sp.
CTATTTATACTTGCTAGCGGCGTGTTAATGTCTTAAAATGCGCGCCCTAATTTATGGGATTCCCTGTTTGTTTTGGGAGTTGCCAGCAGTCTAAAAAACCAATTCGTATATGTTTAAAGGCATGTACTGATAATGACGGAGAGAGTGTCGCTATGTACGCGGTGATTCAAAGTGGTGGTAAACAACACCGAGTAAAAGAAGGGCAAGTTGTTCGCCTTGAAAAAATTGACCTTGAAAAAGGTGCTACTGTTGATTTCGACAAGATCTTAATGGTTGGTGAAGGCGAAGATTTAACCTTGGGCGCACCTTACCTGGACAAAGCGAAGGTTTCTGGTGAAATCATTGAGCAAGGTCGTGGTAAGAAAATCAAGATCATTAAATTTCAACGTCGTAAGCATAGCCGCAAGCAAATGGGCCACCGTCAATGGTTTACTGAAGTTAAAATTACTAACATCAGCAAGTAATTGTTCGGCTTAGCTCTAAACAGCTAGTTTAATAAATAGTTGTTTGGTCAAAAATAGATTAAATCGATAGCCTATCAGGAATTTGCTCTGATAAAGAAGCTAAAGAAATTGGAGAGATAAAATGGCACATAAAAAAGCTGGTGGTAGTACCAAGAACGGTCGCGATTCGGAAAGTAAACGCTTAGGCGTTAAACGATTCGGCGGCGAGCAAGTTTCTGCAGGTAGCATCATTGTTCGTCAGCGTGGAACTCGTTTCCACCCTGGAACTAATGTTGGAATTGGCCGTGACCACACTTTGTTTGCAAAAGCTGACGGTGAAGTGAAATTTGACGTAAAAGGTCAAGCTAACCGCAGGACTGTGAGTATTCTAGTTCACTAGATATTCAATTTTTCGGTGGTGGTTAATTTAAGCCACTGATTAAAACCGGAAAAAAACAGCAATTTGATATATTCTTAAAAAGCTCCGATTTATCTCGGGGCTTTTTTCGTTTCTCTACATAGCTATTAGAAGGCGTAACATGAAATTTGTCGACGAAGTCAAAATCAAAGTCAAAGGCGGTAACGGCGGTAGTGGCATGTGCAGCTTTCGCCGGGAGAAATATGTCCCAAAAGGCGGCCCAGAC
>CAZOBX010000036.1:0-21330 GCA_964578045.1 uncultured Kangiella sp.
GTGATATTCGTTCGCCCGATGTTACATCCCAAAGGCTAATATCTCTACCGGGTGCGCCGGTGACCAGTAATTGATCGTCATGTGAAAAGCGTGCCGATACAATGATATATTCTCTCTGTCGCAGGGCTAAGCGGGCGATTTGTGCGCCGGAGGTCAAGTCCCAAATATAGGCGTTGCCTAGCGTGCCAGTGGTAAAGGCTTGTTTTCCGCTTGCGCTAAGCAGTAGTTTTGTAACGCGGGTAGAATGTTCAAAAAGCCGTTTGGGTTTGCCGGTTTTAGTGTTCCACAAAATCGCCCGATAATCAGCGCCGCCGCTAAACGCCCACAAACCGTTGGCGGACAGGTCCACACTCGCTACGGCCTCTTCACGATGGCCGGTAAATTCTAATCGGCGCCCAGTATTCATATCGATATGGATGGCACGACCATCTTCCAGCCCTAAAAGAACATATCGACCCTTGTTAGAAATAGCGATGGCTCTGATCCGAGCGGGTGCTCGCCAGTATCCATAGGCTTTGCCACTGGTGGTATTCCATATACTAAAATTACGCCGATCTGCGGTGATAGCACGACTTGAATCAGGTGAAATATTGGTCGCGATAATTCCATCTTCGGGTTTATCGCTGTGTCGCCAATTAAAAAGCAGACTATTGTTCGCCAAATCCCAGTAACCCACGCCATGATTTACCGATGAAACAATCGCATAATTGGCATCGCGGGAAATAACGGCATCCAGAGTCCCTATAGCGGTATGTTTTGCTTCGGCCAACGATTCTTCACCTGATTGACAAGCTGATAACAAAAACCATATCAGGTAAAAATACACGCTATTTAAAATATTTCTTACAATCATTGGGTGAACCAGTTGCAATTTACCGTTTTTAAATACGTTTAGGGGTTTTTTTTTAAACTCTTAAAGTATAGACTGCTTGACTGTTTAACGAATGAAAATTTTTGTATCGGTTACTAATACTGGTATAACGTAATTAATATAAGAGGTTTATTGTGGTTAATCTGGACATCAAGAAATTAGTAATACTTATCTCAATGGTCATTACATTGTCAGCATGCCAACCAGGCGGCGACAAAGATCAAAATAACACTGATCAATCCAAAACAACACCCTCATCGTCCGAAGGGATAAAAGAAGAAGATAAAATGGGGTATGCGCTTGGCGCTAAGATGGCAACCTTTATTCGGACCGACATCGACCAAAACGAGTCGCTTAATATCAGTAAAGAGTCTGTGTCAAAAGGATTTGTCGATGGACTCAATGGCAAAACAGAACTAACTGAGCAAGAAATTGTCGCGCAATTCACCGTTTTTCAACAGAAAATGCAAGCGGCTCAGCAGAAGAAGGCGGCCTCGCAGCAACAACAACAGACTGAACTAGATAAAAAGGGGATCGTCGCTGGCGACGCGTTTTTAGCAGAAAACGGTAAAAAGGAAGGAGTAAACACGACCGAATCTGGGCTTCAATATGCTGTATTAACCGCTGCCAAAGAAGATGCAGCCAAACCGGGCGCAACTGATGTGGTTAAAGTGCATTACACGGGGTCGCTTATTGATGGCAGTGTCTTTGACAGTTCGGTAGACCGCGGTGAACCGATTTCGTTTCCTCTTAATCGGGTCATTAAAGGCTGGACAGAAGGATTGCAATTAATGAACGTTGGCAGTAAATATCATTTTGTAATCCCATGGCAGCTTGCTTATGGAGCACAAGGTCGACCAGGTTCAATTCCTAGAAATGCCGTACTTCAGTTTGAAGTTGAATTAATCGCGATTAATCCAGAGTCTGAAAAGACTGAAGAAGAAAAATAATTAATAGCTGAGTAACGACAAAACCCGGATTAGCCTCCGGGTTTTTTATGTCCGGGGATGGACGGTCAGGATTTTGTTCCCGACAAATCCTAAGTACGTATATCCGTATAGGCAATGTCGCAAAAAGCCATGGAAAGCTTGCCCCATGAGCACAGCGAGTGCAGTGGGTATGGCGGTGTGACCATGTCCAGGGATGGACTGTCAGGATTTTGTTGCCGATAAATCCTAAGTACCTACACCCGTATAGGTTATGTCACAAAGATTCAAGGAAGGCAGTGAGACCATGTTCAGGTTAGATGCCTGTATGGCCCCATATCGATGGTGACTAATCATCCCGGTCAAAATTCTCGCCAAGAAATCTCAATGCAGCAGTCTCAGCAAACTCTTCTAATTCAGATCGTTTGAGCATCGTTTTCATGGTGGATTCAACGGTTGGGTTTTGCACCGTTTCCTGATGTTGGTTTACCACATTGATGGCAATATTTCTGAGTGATTTATTGAGTTTTTGCCTGGATCCTCTTTCAAACAACAAAATAATCTGACTTGAGGATAATCCTTCTAACGGGTTGTTTTTGTCGTTTATAGTCATTGGCGGTATCCTTGATTTTTCTTGCGCATTCCTTAACTGCGCAATTTTACGGCTATACCGACAGTTAATCGATAGATAAAGTCTGATAGTTTTGTAAGAGATCGGCTATAGTTTCTGCTGGACGCTATAACAAACTGGCGAAAACACAAATAGTTGTATGTTTTAACTTACTTTTGTAAAGTAGAGACTAAAAAAGAGGTGCTTATATGTCAGATGAACACGAAAACAAACCAGCAACAGCGACCGAAGGTAAACAATTTCACTCTTTTGAGGAATTTTGGCCTTATTATCTCGGTGAACACAAATTAATTACTTGTCGAGCATTGCATTATGTCGGCACAGTCGTATCTGCTGGCTTATTAATTTTGTTGATGGTGACACAACAATGGTCCTGGTTACCTTTGGTTTTAATTGCCGGTTATGGTCCCGCCTGGGTGGGACACTTTTTTATCGAAAAAAATCGGCCAGCCACTTTTACTTACCCTTGGTGGTCGTTCGTTGGGGATTACAAAATGTTCTATATGGCCATAAGAGGCGAGTTAAGAGCCGAGCTAAGTCGGTTATTTGGGGCGAAATCAAAAAGCCGGGATTAGCTATTCCGCTCCTTAAACCAACTGATAATATTATTTAATCCGGTTGCCAGAAAAAACACGCTCACTGACAGCAAGCCAAAAAAGCTCATCGGTTTGTTAAGAATAATACCTTCGATGCCACCTTCATGGTTTAACATCAGTATTAAACTAAGGGCCAACAGCAACCAAAGGCAAAGGCTACCAATAGCCAGTATCAGGCGTTTATTGAGTCGGCTTTTATTAAAATTTTTAGTCATCTCGATCATTTATGCCTCTGCCAGAGAGGTCAGTCTGAGTTGATTACTAACGCTATCATAGTCTTATTTTTGCCCTTGTTCTATCCATTCACGGTTAATTTAACCGGTCTAAGGAAGTAGAGTATATTGCTCCAAATTAAATCCAGGGTTGATTGACTCAGCACCGGCTTCTGCGCCAGAGACAGTTTTTTCTGCCGAGCGCGGCAAAAACATGCTCAGCGACTTGCTGAAGGAACAAGTGCCTCATCCAGTTGACAGTCAGGCTAATCGAGCGATTGAAAATCGAATTGTGGATAAAGTTCGAGCCATGGGCAATCAAAAAGAGACCCTGCAAACCGATAAATGTCGTGATTATGCTGCAGGTGTGGCACGAAGTGTTCATCCGAAATATAATTGTGACCATTGACGGCAGCGGACCAACCACTCGAACTGCGATTATTAGTAAGGTTGAGTTGTAGGTATGGAATTTGGAGCCATTTCCTGGTATGTGCCATTGGTTAGACTAATGCCATATTTTCCGGAAGCCTTTAAGCTGGATTAAGTCACTCTGCTGAAGAATATTTTCTTTCTAACCAGATCAAGCTGGCGCTTATGATTATCATCCACCAGAATACCCACTCATTAATTTTTTTATAATGCTTAGATTTAATATTATCTTGGATAAAGTCCGCCTGTTTAGTTTGAGTTGCCATGATCTTATTTTGTTGTTGATAAGCCGGCCAGGCATGTTTTTGGCTAATATAAAACTGACTAGTTATTAGCTCCGAAGGCCCAGTACTAAAAATCTTGTACCAGCCTGAATACTGTGGCCAAAAATAACCACAATGTTGATTGTTGAGCACTCGGTCGTTTTTCAGCAATACGGTTTGTGAGTCTTCATAAGAGTGGTTTATAACTTGCAAACTGTTGACTGGCGGCTGTGTGGATTGTGACCTAAGGTAACAAATCTCTACCTGGTCTCCGTCATAGGATAAATGATTGCCGGAATTAACCCTTATTTTGGTATTCGTATTTCTGCGAGCAATACGTTTAATTAAATGTTGCCAAAGACGACCATAGTGCATTTTCTGCCCCGAGGTAACTAAGCGGTGGGTTTCTCTAAGCAAACTGACAGCGACTTTACCCAAATCTCTATTTGTTTGAGCAACAATAAAGTGTCCTTGTGAGGCTTGTACCAAGCTCTGCAGTGTCGAGTTTCTTGTTGCTAAGCCAATTGATTGCCCGGCTAGGGGAATAAAATTATCGGATAAAATTTTTCGTTTCGAATCCTCTGAGACGATATAAGGAATAATTTCTGTCGGTTGAGATATCGCTTTTATTTCAAAACCAATTAATAGAGGAGGCATATTATCTTTGCTGATACTCATTAGCTCCTGGTCGGCTAATATCAAAACGCCAAGGCCATTCTTTATACTGAGTTGTAACTCATTCTGCTGCTTAGCGGTCATCGACAATAGTTCACGCCCATCAACGATTAGTAGATCAAACTGATCAAATAATTGTCTGCTCAGGCCCATTTGACTATTTATTTGTCGTTGATCTTTTGTAATATTAGTCGAGCGAGCGCTGAAATGATTTTTACTGATTCGGGAGCGTAACAAAAACTGAGAGCCATTTTCTGCAGCCCAGTTTTGCAGTTGTTTGGTTTCAAATGACGGCGAGGATTGAAGAACTAAAATTTTTGCCGAGTCACCGATTATTACACTAACCGGAATTATTTGTTCACTCAATATTCGATTTTTATGATCGGTTAATCTTAATTTGTATTGATGATTACCAATCAGTTTAGGCTGAGCGGACAGATAAAATAACTGTCCAGCCAATAGTTCTGTTTCTGCAACAATTTGCCCCGCAGGATCGAGTAGTTTTGCCTGGTAGATCTTTTGGGATGAGCTTTGTAATCGACCGCTGAAAACTAGTTCATCACCAAGTCCAATCGACGAGTTCCATTGTGGTTGGAGGATTCCTTCTGTTAAAGCGGGCACTTGATAGTCAATTTTAATATTCGGAAGATTTTGCCATTGTGATTCGGTTAATCCATCTCCGATAATTTTTAACTGAGACATCGATGGGACTTTCAATAAAATCTGATTGGCCGACTGTATTACTTTATCTTGATTTCTGAGCATTGGATCGATTCGTTCGCCATCAGTTGTTTTGAATAACTCGGCACTTAGAAAAAATGAATTTTCGTCATTAACAAACTTTTTACTGAAGTCGCTATACAGGGTTACCGTCAAGTTCTGATTAGTCTGATATTGTGGTTGAATGATTAATCCCAAAAAGGCCAAAAAGGCGATTAGATTAAGCACGATTAGTCGATAGCGGTGCCAATTAGGCATATTGGTCAATCTTCGATAAACGGCAGATATTGAGAATATCAAAGCGATTACAATCATCACAATGCTGATTATTTCAACTAGGCCAGGCGTTGCAAGGATTATTTTAGTCATTATTCTCACCTAAACCTTGCAGCGCCTGTATATATTCGAGTTCTATCTGATCAGATAATCCATGATAATTGGATAGAGTTGCCGGTGAACTGATTGGCTTTGGAAAAAGTTGCCATAGTTTGTCTTTTAGGTTTGAAATACATTGCTCGCATTGTTTCAAAAGTAACGATTTTGTCAAAGCGATCTGCTCTGCGATACTGGCATACTTGATTAAAACGGGACGTTCCTCAGCAAGCGCCAGTAGGTAAGTGCTTAAACTGGAAAACGTAACGAGTTGATGTTTGGAAAGAGGCTTGTCAGCTAACCGATATTGGTTATCCTTGATAATTTGATAGGCTTTTTCAATTAGTCTGCTGTCAGCATTATTATCACGCTGAACGACAAAAGATAAATCATTGTTGAGGATTTTACTAAGCTCGCCGGTCAGCCGTCTTTCTTCAGTCACTGGAGGCGGTTCAAAACCCAGACGTTTGGCGTAAATTCGCTCGGCTTGTTGTGCTTTCTTCAAATAGTTGTAGGCTTCGTATTCATACGGTAGGGCTTTTTCGGGTGCCGATAGCATTAGATGTAGTTCCGCTTGCCACATTTCATTGACCGCCATTTTCATCCAGCTTTTAGGGTCGCGGGCGGACATCGGACCGATTTCTATCGTTCCATGATTGTGGGTGAATTGTTGGATCAATTGAGCGGCACCACTTAAATCAGTTTGGTCATCGCTAGCGGTATTCTCGACATCATGATTGTGTGTAGTCTTTTGATGGTGTTCTGTTTCGGCGTCATGCTCTATGCCGGAGTTTTGCGCTTGTGCTTCTCCCGCATCGTGGGATTTGCCGCCGTGGTAGCCATCAGCCAGGCCAAATTGCTCCCCGGGTCCTTCGCCAATCTCATCACCTAAGTACTGACCGTACTTTTGTTTTAAGTCGCTCTGGGAATGACCAAGGTCGGTGGAAATTTGACTAAAATTTGTTTGGTTAAGATCTTTTTTATCTGCGATCAGTTGTTCTGTTTCAATAATTATTTGTCGTTGGCTACGAAAATATTCCGGCACGAAACGAATCTTTATACCTTCCGCCGCCATTTCAAATTCCTGCTCATCTAACCATCGAACTATAATGCTGGATGATTTGCTTGTTTGTTGGTGTGGCTGCTTATTGTCGGATGCAACAATGCTAAAGTAGACTTCATCCCCTGGCTCCATATCTAAATTAATCAGCGACCAGTTTTTTCGGTAAATTCCACTATTTGCCGGCATCGAATTTCTTGAAGAGTTATGGTTAATTTGTTCGGATTGGCTAAACCTGAATACCTTATCTCTAAATTTAACGGCTTCCCCCGAACCCTTTGCCACCGAGGCTAATATTTTCACATCAGAAATGCCGTAGTCATCGCTAATCTTCGCTTCTAAAATAAATTCGGGTTTATCCGTTTGTTTGATTTCGACCAGGGTTTGAATTGGATGAATTATTTTTATCTTAGGTGCTTGATCACGAAGAATGGCAATCGAATAGACACCCTCAAGGTGGCCCTGTTGTTGTTGGTTTTGAAAACTCAGACGATACAGGCTGGTTCGATTAATTTTCTCGCTGACCTGAAATAAGTGGTCAGTTTGTGACAAGACCATTCTTGTTTGTCCGGAGCGACGGTAATAATAATTAGACTCAGAGTCTGTAAATTCTAACGTCCATAATACTTGAGAGCCTTCGGGAACCTCAAGATTGAGTGATTGAGTATTGCGGGGTGACAATTTAGTGTAGGCGGGTGGCGTAATCTTAACATTTGACTTGGTCAAACGAGGAAGGTTACTCGCCATTTGCGTGAGAGGGCCGTTTTGTTCAACCAGGGTTTTAATAACAGTCTGAGTTTCGAATGCTGCGTATAATGACTTAATGCGATCCTTGCCAATATAAAATATCAGGCACATCAAAAACAACATAGCCGGTAATTTAAGGTTGACTTTTGAGCCAATTTCAAAAAGTAGACCCTGTTGATAGTCACTTAATAGAAGCTGTTCAACCGTATCTTTTTGTATGCACTGAATAGTGGATAGTTGATTGATCTGCTGTTGATCCTCAGAATCACTATCCCGGTTAGAAAATGCTAATAATTGTGCACTTTCCTGATATTTTGGAAACTGGCGGTTGATGTCTTCAAGTAGGTTGGTTGCTATAATGTCTCGATATTTTTTCGAACGAAAAAAGTAAGCGGAAGCAATAGCGAAGATAAGAAGAGTCAAGCCTGTTTTAGACCAAACGCCGACTGGCAGCGGGTTCAATAAAAGTAGCAGACAGGCCGTTGCCAACGAAAGCATGATAAAAAAATAAAATCCCTTAATACGCCTTATTCGAGTTAATAGCACCTCTAGTATTTGCTTAGTAGTAAGTTCCGGATTTTTGAGAGTTTTAGTCATCGGCTGCTTGTCTTCTTTCGGAAAGCAGTCTTTCAATCAACCAAAGCACACAAAGAAGCATAAGCAGAAAAGGACGAATGGACTTCAATACTGTTTTCGCTTCTTTATCATTCTCCTTGGTGCTAACCGGTTTTTCCCTTGGATCGGTTAGCCTCGATAATGAAACCTGTCGTTGACTGGTAAGTCGAGGACTGTCAGAAAACAATTTCGCCAAAAAGACCGGGAACTGTATGGTTTTTATCAAATCGTTCCAATCTGGATGAAAGCGACTATTAAATTGAAAAATTTTGCCACCTTGATAATTCTTTTCTGATAGAGCAATTTGACCTGAAGCATTGTGCCAAATGGGTTTATAGTTTGGCTGGAGTGGGGGAAGCTGCGCTGAGTAGAAATTATTCCAGAATTGTTCTATCTGGATCGCTACTGGTTTTTGTTGGTTACTTTTGGATAGGGAAAGATCACCTTGCATATCCACAAACAGGTAACTTCCTTGTTTTGTTTGTTGCTTGAGAAGGGTAGGGACTGGCTTTTCACTTAACCAGAAAATCCAGTCCGTCTTTGTACCAGACAATGAATCTTCAAGGTTGTCGTTACCAAGTATGATCTCTGGATAATAACTGACCTCTAACTTTATCTCAGAAACCTTAGCCAGAGTATTGAATGCCAGCTTTAAATATTGGTAGTCGTCTATTCTTGAAGGCGAATAAAAGACTGATATATTTAGCACGACTGATTGCTCAGTTGTGCGGTTAACGGATTTAATTCGCCATTGCAAATGGGGATTGGATAAAACATCGGATTGATCAACTAAATAGGCTGCAGCTCTATTGGTAGTATAAATGATATTCTTTTCTGATAGAAAATCTCTATCACCTAATTCCGCCAACAGTGCATCAATAGTAATTTTTGAAAAGGGATAGTTGATTTTCCCTGATGGCGAAGCGAATGACACTAAAGAAAGTTCGGCAAAATCGGGTGCTAACAGGAACATGAGATCAGCAGCGTGCTGTGTTCGCACTTCGTCCAGCTCGGTCTCGGTCGCGTTGTTTAACCAGTCCGGTGAAAAAAATACCTTGGTTTGTTTTTCATAGTCTTGTTTATATTGACTGACTAAATCGGCCAGCATTAAGGACAATAGAAAAAAAGTAATTAATCGAATGAATAGAAGTAACCATTGATTAATCTTGATTTCAATTAGGCGAATATTTTTGGCTTTCTTGATTAGGTCGATATTGCCAATGAGGATCAGCTTGCCTCGGCTTGGATTAAATAAATGAATTAAAATGGGGATCAGTAAACTCACCAACCCAACTAGTGCGATTGGGTTTAATAAAAACAAATCGCTTAGAAACGAGATCATTTTGTGGCTCGATTACGCAGGCGAAGGTACTCAAACAATACCTGATCCAGTGGTTGATCAATGTTAAATCGATCGAATTGAATATTTTTTTCAGTCAGCTGATTATTGAGAGTTTTTTGATAGTCTTGGTAGCGTTTCAAATATTGTTTTTTGGCAGTATCAGCCGAGACTAATATTTCCTGATTGGATTCCAGATCTTTGAAACGCACAGCTCCGGAGTAATTAAAGTCAATTTCATCATTACAGGAAAGTTGCAACGCGACTACTTCCGATAAAGAACTATTTAATTTTCCTAGAAAATCGGTGATCTCATTTTGTTTTTGAATAAAATCACTGATCACGAAAATAATGGAAGGTTTTTGTAATCTTTCGATCTGGTGTTGTAATAAATTCAGATCCGGGAAAAAAGTCCCTTGATGGGTTTTAGCCAGCGCGATCAATAACTTTTGCCAATGACGCTCACCATTTCCACTAGGCAAAAATGGCCGATCAGTAGCCGTTTGTGAGCGGTCTGATAAACTCAGATAACCAAAGGTATCACCTTGTTTATTTGCCAGATAAGCAAGGCACGCAATCAGGTGTTTTGCGTATTCCAGTTTATTCCAACACGGGGTATTGTCGGTCGATTTCTCGCTCAGTTGGGACGACTGCAACATTGAGCGACTGACATCGAGTAAAAACCAGATATCAATTTCACTTTCACGCTCGGCTTCTCTGACAAAATATCGGTCACTGCGGGCAAATAATTTCCAGTCGATACGGCTTAATTCATCTCCGACCTCGTAACCACGATATTGACTAAATTCGATGCCAACGCCGCGCTGCATACTGGGCTGTAAACCACGCAGAAATCCTTCGGCCACTGTTTTGGCTACCAACGGTAAATCTTTGATCCTTGCTAAGGTTTTAGGTTCGATAAATTGTTGCATAGGGATTAAAAAATTACTGTATCTTGTTTTTAGGTTTTTCAACTTTTGTCAGTAGCTCGGTGATGATTTTATCATTACTCATATTATCGGCCTCTGCCTGAAAATTGATTAGTATACGGTGGCGTAATACTGCCGGTGCGACAAATGCGATATCTTTAAGGGTAACCGAGTATCGGCCAGAAAGAAGCGCTCTGGCCTTTGAACAAAGCACCAAAGCCTGTCCAGCGCGAGGACCAGCTCCCCAGCGCACATATTGTTTTATCACCTCAAGATTGCTGTCACCCGGTCTGCTCTGCCTTACTAGTTGGGTGACGTAGCTAAGTAGCGATTCAGATATTTCAACATCACGGACCAAATCTTGTAACTCAAGGATGTCTTTGTTGTTCATCAAAGCTTTTAACTGCACCGACTGATTTCCGGTGGTACGTTTGAGGATTTCTATTTCTTCCTCCTGACTGGGATAACCCACTCGGATAAACATCAAAAATCGATCTAACTGAGCTTCCGGCAGCGGGTAGGTACCGGATTGTTCAACCGGGTTTTGGGTGGCTAATACAAAAAAGGGTTTGGGTAAATCATAGCTCTGACCAGCATAACTGATTCGTTTTTCCTGCATGGCTTCAAGTAACGCGGCTTGAGTTTTCGGCGGTGTGCGATTAATTTCGTCTGCCAGCATAATATTAGTAAATACCGGACCTTTTTGAAATTTAAAAAAACGTTTACCACTGGCGTGGTCTTCTTCAAGTATTTCGGTGCCGATGATATCACTTGGCATCAGATCGGGAGTAAATTGCACCCGGTGAAAATCAAGTTCCATGGTTTCTGCCAGGGTACTGACTAATAGCGTTTTGGCTAAACCAGGCACTCCTTCTAACAAACAATGACCGCCAGCGAGTATACTGATCAATAGCTCTTCAATAATAATATCTTGACCGACGATGACTTTGCCGATTTCTTTCTTTATATTGGAGAGCTTGGCTATCTTATTTTGTATTTGTTGCTCATTCATATTTTTTAACCTAAATCCTAACGGTCTACGATGTCATTGCATAAACAACAATATTGACCGCAAATTTAGTATTGTCCTCCGCCAAAAATCGTTTGTTTCTGAAATCGTAATCCCATTCGCAACCAAGATCTTTGTTACTGTACAAAACCGCTATTCGACCGTCAATTTCGATGGCTTTTAAATAGTCATGCACCAGATCATCTCCCCAGCCGTTTAACTCCAGGCCGGTATCCGGTGGCCCATCAAATTTAAAAAAAGATGAATAGATTTCATGGTCGTTGGGGATCTTTTTTAAAGCCTGTTCGCCAAATATATCAGCCATTTGTGCTTCAAAGGTTTGTGCGAATACCCCATCGATATCATGGTTGCAGTCATCGACAAAAACAAAGCCGCCATTTTTCACATAGCTTTCGAAATTTTGTTTTTCTGCATGATTAAATTCAACTAATCGATGCCCGGCCAAATAACAAAAGGGCGCATTTAGCATTGCCGGATCGGAAAGTGGAATTATCCGTTCATTTAAATCCACTCGGATGGTGGTATATTCAATCAACGAATTTAGTAAATTAGCCGGCATTCTTTCATCAACATCCCAGTCACCCGAATCATAACTGAGTCGAGTAAAATAGAAATCATAGGAGACAGGCGATGCGGCAAACAATTGATTCGGGGATAAACCCGCAGCAAGACTCGATAGCAGAATGCTCTTTATACAATTTCTTCGATTCAATGAATTGACCAACAATTGTTTTTTATCTGTAGTTTATACCGGTGCTACCACAATATACAGGTAGCAGCGGTATAGTGCATCTAAAAGAAGGGCGCCTATGATCTTATAAAAATCATAGTGCGCCCGACAAATTGTTGCTTATGGCAATTTTTTCGCCTAAACAGCATCCGATAAACTACTAAAGGTGAAGTCTCTGATTTTCATTGGAGGCATCATATTGCCGTTGATCCGCACTGGTTTTCCGAGCGCTTCAATATTATTCAACATTACAATGGGGCTTTCGTTAAAGCGGAAATTTTTAACTGGATGTTTAATCTTGCCATTCTCAACATAAAAGGTGCCATCGCGCGTCAGTCCGGTATAAAGCAAGGTTTGCGGATCGAGCTGTCTGATATACCAAAGACGAGTCACTAAAATGCCGCGGCGAGTATTTTTGATCATCTCTTGCAAACTCTCATCTCCACCGCTCATTAACCATTGGTTGCCACCAGTAGCAGTGGGATTGTATTTTGAGCCCGTCTTATCCGCCCAATAACGGGAGTTTTGGAAATTTTCGATTTTTCCGTTTTTGATCCAATAGGTTTTTTCAACCGGGGCACCATCGGCGGCAAAGGTTGCGGTCGGAACCTCTGGATGATGAGGATCCGAATAAATATTAACGCGTTCATCAAACATCTTTTCGCCGAGTTTATTTTTCGGCGCATCTTTCTCTCCTTCCTTAGCTTTATAGCTTAAGAAACTACGCCCTTCATCGGCCGCTCTTTGGTGCATGTTGTTAAAAAGTCGGCCAAGTAATCCAACACCTGCCGCCGGTTCTAAAATCACCGTATATTTACCGGGTTCAAGTTCTTTGGCATCGACAGAGCCTAAGGATTTCTCAATCGCGATTTTGGACGCTTCAGCGGTATCCATTTTTGTCACATCTGAATAATCGCGGGTCACCCATCCAGAGCCTTTACCGTCTTCGGTTCTGATGGTGGCCGAAAAGCTAACGCTGGTGGCAACATTGTAGGCAAATAAACCGTTGCTATTCATAATGGCCGACATGGTATAACTATCGGTCAAAAATCCACTGGCTACCAATTCTTTAGCTTTCGATGGAGTAATACCATCATCGGCGGCTTTGGCACGATATTGAGGAGTCACTTTGGCTGTCGCGTCAACATAAGTATTCATTTTGGTATATTTTTGCGCTTTTAAATTAGGCATTAACTCCGGATTATCGGGCGCTAGTCTCGCCAGTTCTTCGGCGCGTCGCACCACTTTTTCCAAAGAAGCATCATCAAATTCATTGATGGTGGCCACTCCCATACTCATTCCATAGGTCGATTGTACCGCTAAGGTTAAGTCGCTGACTTCACCAGCGGTGGTGACGGTATTTCTGGCGTAACGAATATTACCGGTTAATTGACCATCTAAATTACATTCACACTCATCTGCTTTTGAGAAAGACAGAACTTTTTTTAAGATTTTTTTCGCTTCTTTTTCAGTTACGATTGACATGATTCACCTCTTTTATTCTTTTCATCGTTACAATGTTATTTGTTAACACACTGAACAGTTACTTTATTTTAACGCTAAATATTGGTCTAAACTTTGCGTTTAGTATTTAGTACCTTGATGTCGTTAAATCGGGTTGTTGGGCAACCGTGAGAGACCGCGCTCACCTGGGGTGGTTGACCTTTGCCGTCAAAGAAGGAGCCGCCGACTCGATAGTCTGATTTTCCGGCGAGTTGGACACAGGATTTCCAAAAGTCCTGTGTATTAGACTGATAAGCCACATCTTCAATTTGGTCAACGATTTTGCCATCTTTGATTTCGTAAAATAGCTGCCCACCAAATTGGAAGTTATAACGCTGTTGATCAATCGAGAAAGAACCACGACCCGCAATATAAATGCCTTTTTCAACGCCTTTAATGATGTCGTTAGCCGTTAAGTCTTGTTTTTGATTGGGCTGCAATGAGACATTTGGCATGCGCTGGAATTGAACATCTCGCCAGCTTTGTGCATAACAACAACCATGAGATTCGGTTTGGTCAATCATATGTACTTGGTCACGAATAGCTTGATAGTTAACCAGCACGCCATCTTTGACTAAATCCCACCGTTTGGTTTTAACTCCTTCATCATCGTAACCGACATGACCTAAAGAGTAAGGTTGAGTTTTATCGGCAACCAAATTGACAATATCAGAACCGTACTGGAATTTTTTGCTCTTCCATTTGTCCAGAGTTGCGAAACTGGTGCCTGCAAAGTTGGCTTCGTAACCGAGTACCCGATCCAGCTCTAACGGGTGACCGACCGATTCATGGATGGTCAACATCAAGTGGGCCGGGTCCAATACCAGATCGTATTTGCCTGCTTTAACGGATTTGGCGGCTAGCTTTTTCTGTAGTTGCTTGCCAGCATTGGTGGCATCCTCTACCATATCATAAGAGTTGTTATAGCCGATATTAGCGCCATCGACATAAACTTTATCTTCCTTTTTGCCGTCCAGATATTCAAAGCCCATGCCGACCGGATTGCCCAGACTGGAGCGTTGTTTAAAACCGGTCTTTCCAACCGCACTAGCGAAAAACGGGGCCCAAAGACGATGCACATCTTGATCAATATAAGAGCCATCGGTTGAGGCAAAATATTTTTGTTCATTGACCAGGAAGAAAATGGAGGTGATATAACTGGCACCATTATTCAGTGCCGCATTGTTAACTGCCAAAAGCATATCAGCTTTTTCTTTGATTGGGATCTCAAACGCATTTTTGGCAATGGGGGTTTTCCAGCTGACCTCGCCAACACCTTTCAGTGGTGCTAATTGAACTGGTTCGGTTTGAAATTTTGAGTTGGCTTTGGCGATAGCAACAGCCTGACGGGCTGTTTTGGCGATGCTATCTGGCGTCACTATCGAGGTTGAGGCAAATCCCCAGGTGCCATTAGCGATCACCCGGATACCAATTCCTGCCGATTCAGTATTAACCACATTATTAACTACTTTTTCACGGGTGGTGATAAATTGATTCAAATAACGGCCAATTCGAGCATCTGCGTAACTTGCCCCGGCACTTTTAGCCGCGTTGAGCGCTACATCTGCCAGCTGCTTTTTCATCGATACATCCATTGGTCGATCGAGTAGTTGAGCTGCAGATACCATATTACCGGTGATAGGCAAAATAAGCCCACCGACACCAGCGCCGGTTAATTTAATGAAGTCTCTTCGTTCCATTAGTCCCACCTATTTTTTGGTTGGTTATTGTACTTAACTGAATTTTTGAGGATTATTATATTTTTAGGAGCAAATACTCACCGTTTAGGCATCAAAAGGCAAATGGGAAAATGTAAGAAACTATAAACTTAGTGCTGTGTTGTCGGGCAAAATGCTCGACATTAGGTTTTTTATTGATTTGATCTCTGTTTGGCCGGGAATATTGTTCTCCAGTGGCATTTCCGATTATGCGGTGGTATATTTGAGCGAATTACTATCGTTAATAACGAATAAGAATAATAAACTGGCGAAAAGTCGATCAAATAACTTGTGATAAGTTCAACGCTTTTGGCTAGCCAACAGCCCGAATCTCATTTATCGATATGGCTTTTTGTGGTTATAAACCTCGCTGGATTTATTCGTTTATTAACCAGTCATTGTAGAGCTATTAATCGATCTAAATGCTATTCGATTAACTGAAATCACTCTGCAGTTGTTGACACCAAGATCATTGGTGGAAAATGCAGTTTTATTTTCCCGCAGCAGTCAAAACAATTAACAATAACGCTGTGCAGCTACAAATTTTAATATGTTAAGTTTTTCATATTTTGATTTTTGGTGCCTCGGGGAGCGAATATGGTTAATCCATTCTGTCTTTTAGAAAAGTTTGGTCGAAACAGGACCGAAGCGATTTTTGCAATTCTATTTATATCATTATTTTTCGTGGCTCTTGTTTCGGCAGATGATAAAGATCCTCACCAAACTTTATTTCAAGTCAGTCAATTACCTACCGCAGCACAATGTCGTACCTGTCACCAGGAACATTATCGTCAATGGTCGGTATCCTCCCATGCCTATGCTCAAATTAGCCCCGTATTTAATGGTATGCAACGCACTATTAATATTCTGACCAATGGCACCAACGGTGATTTTTGTATTCGATGTCATAGTCCCGGTGGGATGGCGCTCGGGGAATCGGTCAGTATGGTCAGCACTGACCGATCGGACATAGCGCTCGAGGGCATAACCTGTATTGCTTGTCACCGACAAAATAACGCCCATGGCAAAATTAGCGGTCGAATTGATTTCTCACCAGGTGATATTTTTGCACCGGTATCAGGACCCACTGACGGAAAACTGCTTCAATCGGTGATTGACGATCCAAAAGTCAAAGTGGTTACCTCTAGGCAACACAGAGGTCGTAAAATCCACATAGAAGTGAATCCATTTTTTGTACTAACCACACCGCAATTTTGCGGCACCTGTCATGATGTTAATGGATTGAACGGGTTTCGACTGGAAGAAGCGTTTAGCTCGTACAAACATTCACCTTCCTCAGAGCGTGGTGAAACTTGTCAAGATTGCCACATGGGAAAACAACCCGGAGTCGTTTCAGGTTATGAATATGGTTCTGCGGCAAAAATAGGCCGCTATAAGTCACCTTCTCGTAAACTGACCAACCATATGTTTGCTGGACCGGATTATTCGATCGTTCACCCAGGGATTTTCCCGCATAATCCCGCAGCCAAAAAGTTAGCAACCAGTGAGCAGTGGCTCGAATTTGATTATCAAGCAGGTTGGGGTGAAAAATCCTTTGAAAAAAATAATACTGAAAAATTCCCTAAGGCATGGCGAACCAAAAGCAAACGAAAAAAAGCCCATAAAATTATCAAACAACAGCTCAAATTGCTAAAACAATCCAAATTAGCCGGTTTACAACTTTTGCAAGCCGGTTATCAACTCGGTGCTAGTCGGGTTGAGAAAGGATCTAACGGGATCGATTTTTCCATAGAAGTTAAAAATGCCACTGATGGTCATTTAGTCCCGGTAGGATTTTCTGCAGAGCGGCTGGTTTATCTTGAAGTGACGGTGACAGATTCGCAAAATAACATGGTTTTTGTATCCGGTGATTTAGACCCCAATGGCGACGTGCGCGACAGTCATTCAGCTTATGTCCACAATGGTTTGATCGAAAAAGATCCTTTTCTGTTTTCTTTGCAATCCAATTTTTTAACTCGAAATGTTCGTGGCGGTGAATCGGAACATATTTTGCCAATCAATTTCTCCGTCGATCCGCTGCCCTTTAGTCGCCCATCATCGACTCCAACCAGCGTATTAGGGCGCCCCCAAGGCGCTCGGATTCACCGCAAAAGTATTACTCCCGGCAATAGTTTATGGGCAGACTATCACATTAGTCGGGAGCAACTTTCCGGGAGTTCTCCCTATCAGGCTACGGTGAAGTTGTACGCTCAAATGGTCCCGGTTAATCTGATAAAAGAAATATCGATGGGTGGTTTTGAATACAATTTGAGCCCGGCAGAAATCGCTCGAAGAGTGGTTGCGGGAAAACACCTCCTGTGGGAGAAAAAAATATTGTTGCAGTCCACCCTCGGTACAACTTTAATCCAACAAAAAGACCCTGAGAAAAAAGTAAGTCGTAACAATTCAGGAGTTAACTATGCACAATAAATGGTTAATTTTAAGCTTACTTAGCGGAGCGGCGATTGGTTCGGTGAGCGACGTTTATGCCGCTGGTAGTAGTGATCAACCGGCTGAAAAAACATCTTATAAAACAGGCGATGATCAACATAAAGCTGACAACACTCACAAGGATGAGGTTGGCTTAAGCGAACAAGTGATACCGCCTGCTACTCACACTGTACCGGAAAGGCCTTCGTTATTATTAGAACTCGGCGAGCCGTATTTATCAACCGGCGCGATGAGTGAAGCAATCACCTTACCAACCGGTGCGGTATGGCGGCCGGCTCTTTGGGTCTATGGTCGCTATCAGACAGCTTTGCAAACTCAAGAGCGCGGTAACAATGAGATTTCAGAATGGAGTAATCGACTTGATTTGTTCGCCCATTTACGCCTGTCGGGCACTGAAAAAATAGTGGTCGGATTAAGGCCATTGGATAATGGTCGCGGCGATTTTACTCGCTATCAGTTTAAACCCGACAGCCAAGATAAATACCAGGAAAATCTTGATTTAACCATTGACAGAGCATTCTTTGAAGGTGATTTTGGAGAACTATTTCCGAATCTTGATAATGCCGATAGACAAGCGTTGGATATTAGTTTTTCGGTCGGTCGGCAACCGCTGTTGATCCAGGAAGGGTATCTTATCAACGACACTATCGATTCGATTGCCTTGTCAAATAATAACATTCAATTGGGTAGCATCAGTAGTTGGCGTAGCAGTTTTTTGTATGGTTGGGATGAAGTCCAACGGGGCAATAATCAAGATGATAACAGTGCCAAAGTTTTTGGCTGGTTTAATGAATTTGATACTCGCTATTCAACCTACAACTTTGATCTGGTCTACGTTAAAAGTGATCTGTTTAATTCCGGACTGGTTGCAGGATTTAGTGCAATTCAACGATTGGGAATGTTTAATACCAGCTTCAGAGTCTTGCATTCTAAAAGCCAACAACAAGATAGCGATGTGATTGGCGATGGCGAGCTCTACACCGCGGAAATTTCTTTTCATCCCGCAGCCAGTCATGGGCTGGTTTACGCCACGGGCTTTTATGGTGATGGCAACTTTACCTCGGCGGTGAGGAGTTTTGATAGCGGTGGACCTTTGGCTAATCTTGGTATCTTATTCGCAGCGGTTGGGGTGGGACAATATCCTCCCCCTTTGAATAACCGGCCTCAAGATGCCTATGGTGTGGCATTTGGTTATCAACATCTTTTTGATCATGGGCGAAGTCAGTTAATTGTCGAAGTGGGAATGCGTAACCAACACCAAAATGCTCTGTTGGAAGTCAGCGATGCCAGTGCCTTTGCGGTTCGTTACCAACAAGCACTGGGTCAGCATGTTATTTTTCAAGCGGATGTTTTCCGCAGTTTTTACCGGCAAGGAGAAGATGTAACCGGTTTTCGCACCGAGTTACGGATAAAATTCTAAATGAGGAGTTTCATTTGTACGCAATAATGGCAGGCACCTTTGCGATTGTCATCACCTGTTTGATTATTTTGTTTGAACTAATTACATGGCGTCGTGAAAAATTGGCTAGCAAACAACGCAGTGTTGCGAACTTTGAACGCTGGAATGATAATTCAGAAATATTAAGTCGTCTACAAAAACCGACCGTGCCAGCAGATCTAGAACAACAGTTGAGCTGGAGTGGTTACCGAGAATTGCTGATCATCAATAAGTTAGTTGAAACCAGTGATGGCGAAGTGATCTCATTTTGTTTTCAGCCAATCCAGGGAAATCAACAATTACCTAAATTTAAACCAGGGCAACATCTTACCTTTAAATTAAATTGGCGTAATCAGCCAAAAATTTGTTATTACTCGCTATCGGATGCTAATCATCCGGAGCATTTCAGGATTTCGATTAAACGGGCCCGTCCCCGTGATGGGGCGAGAGAATTTCCTGAGGATGTTTTTTCCAGCTCCTGCCATTTTCACGACTCACTAGAGGTTGGTGATAAAGTGATGGTGTTAGCACCCAAAGGCGAATTTTTTATCGATATGGACAGCCTGGCCCCGGTGGTTTTGATCAGCGGAGGCATTGGAGTAACACCAATGTTCTCGATGTTGCAGGAGTTAGTTAATGCTCAATCCCTTCGTCCAATATGGTTTTTTTACGGCGTACGCAATAGTCTTGATCATGCGTTTGAACAAGAGCTTCACTACATTGCTGAATGCAATGATAACGTCCACTTATGTATCAGTTACAGTCAGCCTTTAGAGAAAGATCAACTGTCAGCGAGCTACCATAATACAGGACGACTATCAGTCGAGTTGATAAAAAAACATCTTGGCGAACTCGATCAGGCACATCAATTTTATTTGTGTGGACCGCCAAGAATGATGAACAGTATCAACCAGGATCTTTTAGCCTGGCCGGTAGCGCAAGCCAACATTCACAGTGAAGCGTTTGGACCTGCAAGCATAACCACTGAAAATCCTGATGCGCCAGTTAGCTTTCGACAAAGTAAACAGCAAATAATATGGAGTGCTGAAGACGGTTCCTTACTCGAATTTGCAGAGGATAATGGCCTACAGATTCCCTCCAGTTGCAAGGCTGGTGCCTGCGGCACTTGCGAAGTTCGATTGTTATCCGGTGAAGTAGAATATCCGCGTGGTGAGACCAGTTTTTCGGTAAACCCCGGATTCTGCTTAACCTGTGCCTGTGTACCGAAAGGAGCCATTAGCCTAGATGTTTAACAATTAAAATTTCGAACTATTTATCATTTGAATTAAAAGGAAATATTATGAGACTCGTAAAAAGTTCAATGACTGTTTTAGCTCTGTTTGTTTTTTTTGCAGGGATAAATCATGTGTCGGCCTATGAGGGTTGGGAACATGCCAAGGTGATGGGATCACAAGCCTGTGGCGAATGCCACGAACAAGCCGTAGCGGTTTGGGAAAAAACCTTTCACTATACTGGTATTGCAGGTGATGAAGACAAAGAAACCGCAGCAGAAGAGATTGCCAGCGCTCTTGATCTTGATGATTTTTCCGACCCGGAGGCACTTTGCTCACAATGTCATTTCACCCTAGGGGTGGAAGACGATGGTTCTGAAGACGCCATTGTTTTAGATGAAGGGGCAGTAACTTGCGAATCTTGTCACAATCCCGCTAGTGACTGGATTGATCTGCACAGCAATTTTGGTGGCAATGACATTTCGAGTAAAAATGAAACTGCCGCTCATAAGAAAAAACGGCTAGCAGAGTCAGACCAAGCGGGCATGATAAGGCCTGAGAATATCTATCAATTAGCGAAAAATTGCCTGTCCTGCCATCTGGTCACCCAGGGCTCTTTGGTGAACAAAACCGAACATTCTTCTGGCTGTGATTTTGAACTGGTTGCCTGGTCTCAAGGCGAGGTGAGACACAATTTCATCGTCTCAGGTGGTGATAAAAATGCTCCCGCTAGCAAAGCACGATTAAGGACTCTTTATCTGTTAGGCATCGCCGTCGAGCTAGAAATTTCAATTAGGTCACTTGCTTCCGCCCAAGGAAAGTTTGCCTCGCAGATGCTAAAAA
>CAZOBX010000036.1:21340-32413 GCA_964578045.1 uncultured Kangiella sp.
TAAAAAGAGCCAAACAGGCGTTAGCAAAACTTAAAAAATTGCAGGCAAAGCTCAACCATTCGGCCTTGGCAAAGGTGATTGCGGCAGCATCGGGTGAGTTAAAAGCTGGCAATAACAAGTTGGCTGCCAAGGCCGACAAAATAGCCAAAGCTAATTTGGCCTTATCAAAGGTCGATCCTATAAAGTTTGCCGCGATTGATAGTTTGATCCCGACAAGCTACAAAGGTAAACCATCATCCTAGTCTGGAGCAATCCGTAATGAATAAAACCGTCGTCAGATCGCAGATCAATTTTGAAAGAATTAGCGACCCCAGTTCAACCAGGTTAACGGTGGAACGGTTACTGATGGAAGAACCATTCTTTTCCATGCTAATGGAGAGTTTTGACACAGCTATTCTTAAGCGAGAAAAAAAATCGATTCGTATTCAAAAACGGATCGACAAGGAACAGGCCAATCAGCAAGGTTCAGCCGAGCAATATGAGCAACAGATCAAAGAAACTAGCGACTTTATTACTGCGCTCAAAATTAAGCAAAATGAGTGCAAAATTGATCGATTTAATTACCGTCTTTCTTTACTGGCTTATCTTTCTGAGCACGATCAACATCAACTAAATTATGACCGTGAAGCATTGGTACAAAAGAATGCTAAAATTCTAGTTTCTTTCACTAGTCACGCACTTCTAGATGAAGTGGAAGAGCGTATCATTGATCCGCTGAGAGAGATATTGAGTTCGGAAACTCGTCAATTAACGTTTGATGAAAATCAAATCATTATTAATGAAGGTGATCATGGCGGTTCTGCCTATTTTGTATTGGAAGGCAGTGTTCGAGTTGAATTCGGTTTACCCAAGCCTGAGGTTAATAACGGCTCTAAGAAGAGTAAAGGTGTTTTTAAGAAACTAAAGGCGTTAATCAATAAACCCCAATACGCCGAATTGCGTCAGCCTAAAGAAGAAACCGCCATCACTCAGGTAGCGACCTTCTATCCACAAGATTTGCCGATCATTGCCAAAAAGGATGAAGTGCCGGTGATATACGCTGGGACTCTATTTGGTGAAAGTGCGGCGCTTAGTAGGACGCCACGAAGTGCCACGATTATTGCTAATGAGATGACAAAATTATTAGAAATAAAATGGCAAGGGTTAAGTCGTCTATTTGCCTATGGTCCGGTCTTTAAGAATCAAACTGAGACCATTTATAGAGAAAGAGCACTTGTTTCACACCTCGAGAGCTTGCCGATGTTTGAATATATCAATCCTCAGGAAAGAGAAGATATTGCTGAGCGAGCGCTATTTGAATCTTATGGTCAATTCGACTGGTTTAGAAATTTTGATTTACATCAAAGCAAAGACGCTAGAAGTCGATTAGATGAAGAACCGATCATCACTAACGAAGGGGATGCAGTAGAGGGCCTGTTATTAATTCGCTCAGGGTTTGCACGACTGAGCCAGCTATATAACCACGGTCAACGCACCATTAATTACCTAGGCAAAGGTGGAGTTTTTGGTTTAGAAGAAGTTTTAACGGCCATTGCAAATCCCAGTCTGCCGGTTAAATACCGATATTCGCTCAGGTCTGTTGGTTACACCGAGGCAATCTTAATACCACTGAGCGTGATGACTGAATATTTTTCGGAATATGCCGAGTTACCGATAGAAAAATGTGAAGTGCTATTGGGGCTTGAGCCAACTAAGAAATTAAAACCCATCGAAGTGGTCGATGATCAAACGGCGGTAAGGGCTGATTTGGAAACTTCCTTATTAGAGTTTTTTACCGATGCGCGGTTTATTAACGGAACCAAGTCAATGTTGATCAACCTTGATCGCTGCACTCGCTGCGATGATTGTGTTAGAGCTTGTGCCGATACACATGATGGCAATCCGCGTTTTGTCAGACAAGGTGAAAGAGATAATCAATTTATGGTAGCGAATGCCTGTATGCATTGCGAAGATCCTGTGTGCTTGATTTATTGTCCCACCGGGGCTATCCACCGAGAAGCCAGCGGTGAAATAGTGATAAACGATGACACCTGTATCGGTTGTTCAACCTGCGCAGAAAGTTGCCCTTATGACAATATTCAAATGGTAGAAATACGTGATAATAAAGGGCATCTGGTGATCGATGACAATCATAAACCGGTCATGAAGGCTACCAAATGTGATCTCTGTATCGGCCAATCGGTTTCACCCGCTTGTGAATATGCCTGTCCCCATGATGCACTCAAGCGATTCGACATTCACGATTTGGATGTTATAAGTGATTGGCTAGACATATAAATAAATCAGTTAATGGTTACGAGATATAAAGTGAATAGAAGAGTAAAAACAAGATTATATCGCTTTGTTATGGTTATATTAATGATTGGGTTAGTCGGTTGGCTAAGCAATTATTTTCAGGTGAAGTTACATAACCCAGCCTTTGCAACCGGTTGGTTAATGCTAATCTTAATCTTTTTTTTAGCGGCCTTTAACTTACGCAAGAAAATTACTTTTCTGAGGTTGGGCAAGGCCAGTTCATGGACCATTTGGCATATCTATCTGGGATGGGCGGTTAGCGGTATATTTCTCATTCACATTGGTTTTTCTTTTCCCATGGGAATGTTTGAACAGTTATTGGCGTTGATCTTTTCGTTAGAAATTCTTACCGGTATTTATGGCGTATTTCTTAATGCAACGCGCCCGGCGGCTCTGACTCGACGTGGGGAAAATGTAATATTCGAAAAAATTCCGAGTATTCGGATTCGAATTAAAACTGAAATTCAACGACTGGTAGAGCAAGCGGCAGGTCAATCCGAATCGACTGCATTAATAGACTTTTACCAAAAACGATTGTTAGTATTTTTGACCGGTTCACAGCATTTTTGGTACCACGTGTTCGAATCTGAGCGACCAAAGCAAATTTGGCGGACCCAATTTCAAGCACTGCAAAGGTATTTAAGTGATGCAGAAAAGGTCGCATTAGATGAGATTAAAATTCTGACTTTTGAAAAAGTCGACCTGGATTTTCAGCAGGCCGGACAAGCACTGCTAAAACGCTGGTTATTTATTCATATCCCTTTAAGCAGCGTTTTGTTAATCCTCATTTTTATTCATGTCCTAACGAGCATTAGTTTTACCGGGCAGCTATTATGATCAAACTTCAACTTTTTGACCACAAAAACAGCCAGTACGAACGACCCAATCTGGACTTTCGTTGCGCCAGTGATCGTCACTGTATTGTCGGTCCAGATGCTAGTGGACGTTGTCACGGCACCTCCGTTTGTATTCCGCAAAAATCGAAGGAGCAATGGAAATGCATGCAAGGCGATGGTAATAGTCCTTGTGAAAAAGGACCCAATCTGGATGGTACATGCTGTCAAACGTTGCCCCCCTGTAAACCCATATTGCAGCATCGCAAAATTCGAAAGCGGATCAGTATTATTTTGTTAATGACACTGGCCGGTGTATTGTTAGTGATAACCGGTAAGCAACAAACCACTCCTTTTATTACACCTGGACCATTGACTGCCTACCATCAATCGCAATCCCAAGACTGTGGTACATGCCATGATATCAATGCGGGGTCGCCGGTCGATTGGTGGCACAACTTTATGAAAACAAAGTCGTCTTCAGTCAAAAATAAAAAATGTATGCAATGCCATAATATGGGACCGAATGCCGGACAGTCTCATAATCTAACTACTCAGGAACTTCAAATTTTAACGGCTAAAATGCCGCTGCCGCAATACACTCTGGCGGAAATGTTAAGACCGAAATTATCCACTACCGAAATTCTGGCTTGTGCTGATTGTCACAAAGAACATCTTGGTAATACACAGGTAAAAATATTGACCAATGAACAATGTCAAACCTGCCATATATCTCATATTGATAGTTTTAGCAGCAATCACCCTGATTTTAGCAATTATCCATCAATCCGCCGCACGCGGATTAATTTCGACCACAGTAAACACTTTAATAAGCACTTTACTGGGAAAAAGGCTGCTCTGGCGCCTAACAACTGTGTTGCCTGTCATCAACTTGAAGAACGCGAAAATTATATGATCACCAAAAATTTCGAACGGGCCTGTGGTAGTTGTCATATGGATCAAATTGATAAACGCAATATGGCTTTTTTTACTTTACCTAAACTTGATACCAAATCGCTGGCCAACCTAGACCAGTCGGTCGGAGAGTGGTATAAGCGTGCCAAAGGCAAATTGACACCGTTTACCGAGTTATTGCTTAGTAGTGATGTGGAAGCTCAACAACTGCTGGCCGATCTATCAGCAGTAAAGTTAATCAAGTTAAAAAAAGAAGAACTTGAAACCAAGCAAAAAGTCACTCAGCTAATTTGGAAATTAAAAGCTTTATTAGTCGAGCTAACGGGATCTAAAGGTAACCAGAATCTCGTTGCCAGGATCGAAATAATGCATGGCACAGAATTATCAAAAGAAGACAAACGCTTATTAAACTCGATCCCGCTGGATTTACTCAAAAATGAATTACAACTTTGGTTGCCAAATCTCGAAACCGAATTGGCAGCTAAAATAAAAGGTCAGCGACACGCTGAAATAGCTGAAGGAGCCGCTGCCGGCAATACAGCGCTAAAAGACCAGTGGACTCGTTCTGGCAGCTGGTATACCAAAAATACTTCTTTGTATTACACCCCAGCCAGCCATGGGGATAAATTCGTTAGGTTATTATTTCGTTTAACTGAAAATAGCAATTCAGTGGCAGGTCAAAAAATATTTGATAGCTTGAGTCATCAGAAGAAAGGTATAGGCGCATGTGCTAAGTGTCACTCGATTGATGAAGATGAGAAGCAGTCTAGCAAACAAGTCAACTGGTTAGGTTTTAGGAATGATCCCAACCACAAATCTTTCACCCGATTCAATCACGCGCTGCATTTATCGATGGCGACTGAAAAGGGTTGCGATAACTGTCATAAGCTAAATAAAAAGGCGAATTACAGTGAGGCATTTAAAAAGGGACAAATGTCGGCAAAAATCTTTCAAAGTAATTTTAAAACTCTCAATAGGTCAGAATGCAGTGGTTGTCATCAGAAAGAAAGGGTCGGTGAAGATTGTGTTTCCTGCCACAATTTCCATGTAGGTCAGTTCGATAACCTGTTACCTGCGACGGAACTTCAGCTAAAATAGTTGTGCTGGCTGGCTTCCCTTATCCCGAACTGAGGTTAACTACGACTAAATCATTTAACTAGGCCTGATCCCGAATCGGAAGATCCCAAATATTAAAGCCAAAATCGCGGCGGCAAAAATATAACTATCTATTTTTGAGATATAAAATTTATTGGTCAAGCTAATCCGTTTTTCGGGCACACCGATGGTTGCTGGAATGCTGCGAACAATCCAGGCGAAATTACCTTTTTCAAGCATAACGCGATTCCAGATCAAACCTTCATTTTTTACCACCCGATTGAGTAATAACAGTGTTCCTTGCTGTAGTGTCATTTTCCTTTTCGAATTTAAAGATGGGCCTTCTCGCAGTTGTGCGTTATCAACTTTGACTTCCACAAACAAATGTTTCGATTGGTAGACCGGCTGGTTTAATGTCTCCGGTAAAAGATCGCCGGATAAATAGGTAATGCTTTGCATAACTAATAAGAAGGTGGCAAACAGGAAACCTCCGTTGAGGATACGCAGAAACACGCTCGAGTAATTCTTTACCCTAAAGAGGGTGAAGAAAATACCTATAATAAATAACAGAATTATCGAAGAAATGATTGGTTGTTGACTAGGAAATTGACCTGGATTGAGCATGCTGATGGCAATGGATTCGTTGTCCACCAGAACAAATCGAATAAACTGAACATAAATGTAAAATAAGGCCACCAGAGACACCAGGAATTGAGTCATTATTTGGACGCGGTGTTTGCGTATAAAAAAGCGGTTAGAGTCAGTCTTGATAGAGCTAGATAGGTCCTCATGACTTAACCAATCATATTGATAACAATGTAAGGCCTTAGACTTGCCTTTAGGGATGAACTTACCTATGTAGGAAAATTTAAATTCTTTTTTCTTTAGCTCTCGTACAGTTTCTCGTGACAAAAGTATTTGCTTAGCTTTCGCCTTGCCTTCGAGTCTTGCTGCCATGTTGACAACATCGCCATAAACATCATCAGTTTCTACAAAGGCTTTTCCTGAATGGAGTCCGATACGAATTTTTATATCAAAATCCTCTTTCTCCTTGCTGTACTTTTTCAGCATTTGCTGCATTGCAATAGAGGCGTAGAGTGCTTGTTGAGGTGAATTAAAACGCGCCATAATGGAGTCGCCAATCGTTTTTATAATAGTCCCACCAAATTTCTCTATGGCTGGAAAAAGCAACTTATTGTGACAATGCACCATCAGGCGGCCTGACATGTCCCCCCGGGTATCCCAGAAATTAGTCGAGCCTTCAATATCAGAGAATAAAATCGTAATATCCTTTCTAGATTTCATGATCTCTTTGATGGTTGAGGTATCCACTAATGTAGAATGATTATTTTTTGACATAGACAGTCCCGTAGCGCGGCTCCTATTGTGACTAAATTGATTTTTGCAGAAACAGCGTTTTTTTAATGTATAAGGTCGTCATACTCCCAAAACCAATGAGTCTACTATATAGCCAATTGATTGATACAACAACCTGCTGAATTCTGTATTTCGAAATTTTGCTTTCCTAAAAGGAATCGCTTTTTCTCAAACAGTGCTATAATTTTAATTCCTAATAAGAATGTCAATTCTATGCCCTCTTGTTTGCTTAAAATCACTTTAACCGCAGTCATTTTTATACTTGGCACCGTGATTTGCGTCAATGCAGAAAACTATGTAAAACTCACCCAATTTAATACCGAAAACGGACTAAAACAAAATACTATTACCGGAATCATGCAAGATAGTGAGGGATATCTCTGGATTGGCACTTCCGAAGGAGTCAATCGTTATGATGGCTATCGCATGACGACTTTGTCCAGTCCTGGTAATATACTAGCGGCCAATCCAATCCAGCTCATCTGGCAGGATTCCACCGGCTTGATCTGGGTTGGTGCTGATCCAGAAAACAATTTTCATTTAGATAGAAAAAATGAGCGATTGACTGCGATAAAATTGGAGGCGCCTAACGATTATCAATTGGAGTACGCGGTATTTAATAAAATCATTGAAGATAACAATCAGGATTTGTGGATTTCAACGTTTCGTGAAATCTATTTTTTTGACCGCAGCAAAAACCAATACGAATTTATCTTGTCGGTTTCTGAATTGTTTGACGACCCTGATAAGCAGCACTTTGTCAGGGACCTCTTGTTAATTGACGAGTTTTTGATGATTGCCACTACTAACGGTTTATATACCTTAAATCTGCAAACCAATCAAATTAAGCTACTAAGACATACTTTGTCCGGTTCGACTACTGAGGATCAAAATAACGTTAAAAAACTGCACCTGACCAAAAATAATCAACTACTGATTGGAACGGTTGAAGGCCTCTATTCAATCGGTCTAAGATCTTTGGGTTTGTCCTCGAAATTCAATTTAGCAAAACTCGTTATTGCCGATCTCAATATCTGGCAGATTATCGAAAAAAAGGATTTTTTCTGGGTGGCGACCAACAAAGGGCTGTATAAGTTAACGGATAAAAATAAACTCATTTTTGTTTTCAAATTTTCTGATACACCCTTTAATACCAGCGATGACGATATCGTTTCAATGATTGAAGATCGGGAGGGCAGCCTTTGGTTTGGTTCTCAATCGGACGGTCTATTTAAATGGCATCCTAATACCGCAATAAAAAAACATATCTGGACAAAGGGCACTGATGGCTCCCGACTGAGTCATGATATGGTTTTTGACATTGAGCAAACCTCGGAAGAGCTCATTTGGATCGCCACCAAAAATGGTTTAACCCGATACAATCAACAAACCGACAAAACAGACAATTACTTAGTTGATAGTGATGAAAAACAGGTTTTAAGTAGCAGTACAATTTATTCGATCGCCAGTAATAAGGGTAAGCTCTGGCTTAATACATTCGATGGTATATCCGTTTTTGATCAAAAAACCCTGAAAAAAGATTCGATTATTTTTCCTGCAACTGACAAGAAAATATTTGATGGTGATGCAATACAGATTTATTTTCTTACCCAGGATAATTTGGCGATTATAACTCGATATGGCATATACGATTATTCTTTGTCGAAAAATACCGTTTCTTTAATTGAGTCGAGCAAGAAACGCGATGATCAATCTCTCGAGTTTCTAGGTTTTTTTGACACAGCTACCGGTAATGGAGATGAATACTTTGTTAGCGCGGTGGATCGTCTAATGGTTTATTCGCGGGATACCAATTTGTTCACAACTTTTCATCAGCTGCCAGCCGACGCATCGCATAATACTTCGGTAGCAGGCTTGTTTCGTCAACAAAATAAACTTTGGTTAACCTATCCAGGTTACGGGGTTTTTGTATTGGATGCTCATTCAGGTAAAGAAATTCACTTTATCAGCGAGGCGTCGATTAGTGCCAACACAGTGATGGATATATTTCCTGATAACAAAGGTAATATGTGGATTACTTCCAATGAAGGGTTATTAAGGGTCAACCAGACTAATTATCATGTGACTAAATTTGACAGCAATGACGGTTTTGTAACCAGTGAATTCAACTATGATACCAGTTTAATGCTCGATAACGGTGAGGTATACCTCGGCAGCGTTAAAGGGGCTTTTCGATTCGCTCCTAATGAAATGGAAAATTTAACGGAGCCAGTAAAACTTCATATTAACCACGTCTCTTTATTATCAAAGGAACTTCCGGGCCGGTATTCGGATTTTGACAATACTCAGGTCGAATTGGATTATGACGATTTCGGATTAAAGGTTGAATTTTCAGCATTGCTGTTAGATAAACCTGAGCAAGTTAAATATCAGTATTGGATAGAAGGTGATACTAATATTGAGAAAACGTCAATTGATACCAGTGAGTTATTTTTTCCTTCGTTCGATGTAGGTAGGAGCCATCTCTACATTAGTGCGGTTGGTTACAATCATGCCGGTCGATCAAATCCGGTAAGCTTAACCATCGTCAGCTATTCGGCCCCTTGGTTTTCAAATTGGGCGATCAGCGCCTACTTGATGATGGCGATTACAGCAATCAGCCTGGGCTGGCTAAGATACCGTAAAATAGCTGCAGCGAAGGAGTTCAGTCACCTACGTATTAAACAGAGTGAAGAACGCTTAAGCCTGGCTCTAAAAGGTGGTAATAGCGGTTTGTGGGATTGGCACTCGATTGACAATATGGTGTTTGAGCCGAGGTTGGCGGACGATCACGAGCAACAACAAGAAAAAACGGTTTCTTTTAAAGAGCGCTTATCTGCAATTCATTTTAGGGATCAAAATAATGTGCTGAGTACCTGGCGCAATTTTTTACGCGGAAAAACCAAAGTTTTTGATGTGATCTACCGTATGCAAAAAGCCAATCATGAATGGCAATGGTATCGCGATATTGCCATGGTTTCTGAATACGATGAGCAACAAAATCCGATCCGGGTAACCGGGACTTATACGAATATCACTGAGAAACAAGAAGCCACTGAGCAAATTGGTCTTTATTCAAAAGCTTTCGAAAATACTCGGGACATCATTATCATCCTCAATAGCAATAAGAAAATTATTGCAGTCAATAAAGCCTTTCATACTATTTCCCATTACATGCTGGATAATGTCATAGATTGTGGCTTAGAGTACTTCACAACCTCGCCTTCTAATCGTGAGCTGATGACGGAAATTTATTCGAAAATAGAGCAACAAGATCATTGGGAAGGCGAAGCCGAAGTTATTAAAGAAAACGCCGATAAAATACCGGTGTTGATCAACGCAACAACTTTTCTCGGCAATGACTCCAATCAGTATTTTGTTTTTTCTATGTCTGATATTAGCAAACAAAAAAGGGCTGAACTAGAGCTAAAAAAACTGGTTCACTATGATGCGCTAACCAATTTGCCCAATCGAACCTTACTGCTTGAACGGATAAATCATGCGATTAAACACTGCAAACGTTACCAAAAACAGTTGGCGGTGTTTTTTGTAGATCTGGATAGGTTTAAGCAAATCAATGATACCTTAGGGCATGATACAGGCGACCTGTTACTGATAAAATCAGCCAATATACTGACCACCGCTATTCGCGAGGATGATACGGTCGCCAGAATTGGAGGAGACGAGTTTGTGGTAATGCTTGAAGATATTGTCAGCGTGACGTCCATTAATCGCATAGCTCAAGATATATTGCATAAAATGAAAGTCCCGGTCAGTCTCAATGACAACAAAGTAACCATTTCGGCCAGCATCGGTATTTCGATTTATCCGCAAGATGCTAGAGATGCAGCGACTCTCTTAAAGCACGCAGATATCGCCATGTATCATGCAAAAAGTGAAGGAAGAAATAATTTTCAGTACTTTGAAAGTTTTATGAATCGTGCAGCAAAACATCGCTTAAATATAGAAAACAAGCTTCGGCATGCGGTAGAGCATGATGAAATTTATCTGGTTTACCAACCTCAGTTTGATATATCCACTGGTCATTTGTGTGGCGTGGAAGCACTCGCTCGTTGGAAAACTGGAACAGGAGAAATTATTTCGCCGTCCAAATTTATTCCGGTGGCAGAAGAGCTCGGACTGATTATTCCGATGACCGAAAAGTTATTGATAAATGCGATGCAGTATCTTGCTAAATGGAATGATTCGACTAAAGAAATTACACTGGCGTTTAATTTGTCGGCTGGTCACATTTACGACCCGAGTTTTATTTTATTTGTCGAAGAGCTGTCCAAAGAATACTCATCATCAATACATCTTCTTGAATTTGAATTGACGGAAAGTATTTTTATGGAAGATACAGAAAAGGCGAGAAGAATATTCGAAAAATTGGATGATATGGGCATCGATCTGGCTTTAGATGATTTTGGTACCGGATACTCGTCATTGAAATATTTGAGCCAATTGCCTATCGACAAGCTAAAAATTGATATGAGTTTTGTTTCTAAAATAGGTTCGAGTTCGGAAAACGATGCCATCGTGCAAACCATTATTGCTC
>CAZOBX010000037.1:0-10172 GCA_964578045.1 uncultured Kangiella sp.
ATAGAATTGGGACCATGGGAGAATTAGCCACCGGTATTGCCCACGAGATCAATCAACCGTTGGCGGCCATAGCCACTTATACCCAGGCATGCATACGTTTCATTGAATCAGGCACATCACCCAAAGATATCATCGAAACCCTGGATAAAGTCTCCGAACAGGCTCATCGAGCGGGAGAAGTCATACGACGATTGCGAAATTTTATTAAAAAGCGAGAAAGCCTACGAGCAAACGCTAATATCAATCACTTGATTCAAGAAGTGGTTCTGTTGAGCCAATCGGATGCACGTTTACACGATGTCACGCTTGAGGTTCAACTGGCTAGTGATCTACCACCGGTGAATGTTGACACGGTACAAATTCAACAAGTAATTTTAAATCTGGTGCGTAATGGCTTAGAGGCGATGGTTGATACTCCCCAGCGAGATCGACGGTTAGTCATCCATAGCCACCTAGATTCGGAAGATATACTGCTCGTCAGTGTCAAAGATCAAGGGCAAGGGATAGATGAAAAGCAGTTACAATTACCCTTTGAGCCATTTTATACCACTAAAAACACCGGTATGGGGCTTGGTTTGGCGATCAGTCGCTCCATTATTGCGGCCCATGGTGGTGAGCTACTTTTTTGCCCTAATCAACCCAGAGGTACGGATTTCCACTTTAGCCTGCCCATCGTTGTCAACTTAACTACAGAGAAGGACCCCCTTCCATGACAGACAAAACACCCATAGTTTTTATTGTAGACGATGACTCAGCGGTACTTGATTCTATCGGATTACTGATGAAATCAGTTGGACTCGAAGCTAAATTATTCGAGTCTGCACAATCTTTTCTCGATAGTTATTCAACAGAGCAATCCGGCTGTCTGGTGCTCGATGTGAGAATGCCTGGCATTAGCGGACTGGATCTGCAAGCAAAATTGATTGAACTGGGTTGCATACTCCCCATCATTTTTATCACTGGTCACGGTGATATCCCGATGGCAGTCAAAGCCATGCAAGATGGCGCAGTGGACTTTTTGCAAAAGCCATTTCGGGATCAAGAGTTACTAGATCGGGTGCAAAATGCAATCGAGGAAGATTCAAAAAACCGCAGCCAACATTTTGAAAAACATAACATAGAACAGCGCCTGGCAGCCTTAACTGAGCGCGAACATCAGGTACTCGATATGATTATCGCTGGCAAGGCCAACAAACTAATTGCAGCTGATCTAGGACTGAGCCAGCGTACTATAGAAATTCATCGTGCTCACATCCTTGAAAAAATGCAGACCCGCTCACTCGCACATCTGGTGCGGATGATCATGATGGTATCGGAATGAATAGTCTCTCTCACATGAATTAATCAACTATACTGCTCTCAACTAGTGGAGATAATTTCCATGGTAGAGAAAACTGAACTAAACAAAATTATCGAACAGCACCAATTATGGATTAACACCCAGAAAGATGAGCAACCACAAGGTAAACGTGCCGATTTATCGCAGTTAGACCTGAGCGATCAAGATCTGATTGGTTGTAATCTGGAGCGGGCAAGATGTCAGCATACCAATTTTAATCACGCCAAATTGGCCGGCTGCAATTTGAGCCATTGTGATCTCTCCGGAGCCAATCTGTTTGCGGCTGATTTACAGCAGGCAAAACTTGACTTCAGCGATCTAAGCCGAGCCGATCTCAGTAGTTGTCTATTAAAGAAGGCTAATTTAAGTCACAGTGATTTAACCCATGCTGACCTCAGTGGTGCCAATCTTTCAAAAGCCAATTTATTCGGCGCGCAATGTATTGGTACTGACTTTACCGACGCAGATCTCAGCGATAGCGATCTACGCAGGGCTAACTTAGCAGAGGCTGATGTTACCGGGGTTTGTTATGACCGCAGCGCTCGCTATTTAGGGATCCGAATAGCCAGTTGTTTCGGCAACCCAGCATTTAAACGATTCGCCCAAGACCAGGAATACTTAGAAGAATTCCGTTCACGACATGAATATTTGTACCTTCTTTGGTGGTTATTTACCGATTGTGGTCGCTCTATTTTACGAGTAGCCCAGTGGGGATTGGTTTTTATCACCATTTTTGCGCTGCTTTATTGGGGATTGGGTGCTGATGCCTTTATTATTCATCACGGCGATCAAATGCCGTTCGGATTCTTTACTATGTTCTACAATAGCGTCATTACATTTACCACTTTGGGGTTCGGCGATATTACTCCGAATAATCCATTAGCCGCTGCCTTAGTTATGATGGAGGTGCTTATTGGCTATATCACTCTTGGTATGCTTATCGCTATTCTCGCCAATAAGCTAGCCAGACGTAGCTAAAGATGAATTTTTGGGTTATTTACCTCACGTAATTAAGCCTATGCTTTTACTAGATTTTACAAAACCAACTGATCTAGATCAGATCTTTCATGGGTTTTAACAGCCTATAATAAAGCACTTCCAAAGTTGGATCTAATCCTCAATACCAATATAGGTTAAATCTGGAGCGATGCCTGTCCTGTGATTTTTATTCTCAACAAAGATCTTGATGAAAGCCAACGGCTTTCGCGTCTCTTAAATGACGATGGTTTTCAGCCCGTTTTATTTTCCAATACAGATGAGGTCCTTAATGCAATCAAAAAACAAAAACCAGCCTGTTTAATTATATCAACCGATACAAGTAATTTTGATAATGAAAATCTACTCGAAGATCTAATAAAGCTCACGCCACAATTGCCTGTTATAATTATCTCTGATTCTTGTGAAGTTTCGGATGCGGTAAAAGCAATCCGTGCCGGTTGTTTTGACTATTTAGAAAAGCCAATTATTGAACGACGTTTGCTTGCACGTGTCCGTGACGCAATAGGTTAAAGCCATATTACTCTGCGCTGGTAATATCGCTTCTAGAAATTACCACAGTTTAATTTTAGAGATCTCCATAGTTTTATCTTAACTCCGACGGCATAATTAGGCGAATTAGCATATGGATTATATTTGGATAGCCGTAGCTTTCACATTCGGTTTTTTAGTCAAACAAATCAAGCTCCCTCCCCTTGTCGGTTACCTTGCAGCAGGATTTGGATTACATGCACTCGGTGTCGAACCAGATGCTTCACTGGAAACTCTGGCGGATCTTGGGGTATCACTACTGTTATTTACTGTCGGCCTGAAACTCGATATTAAAAGTTTGTTCAAAACGGAGATATGGGGCAGTGCCGTGGGCCATATGAGCTCTATCGTATTAATTACAACCCTAAACTGCTTCATTCTAGCCTCTATTGGTTTTGTCCATTTTGTTGGGCTGAATTTGCAAGCTGCACTACTCATCGGTTTTGCCGTTAGTTTTAGCAGTACGGTATGCGCTGTACAAATTCTTGAAGATAAAGGTGAAATGCGTGCCCGTCACGGCCAGGTGGCCATTGGTATTTTGATTATTCAAGATATTGCTGCTGTTACCTTTGTTACTTTTGCAACCGATAAATCACCTTCTTGGTGGGCTTTGGTTTTGTTGGCCTTACCATTAATACGACCGATTCTTTACAAACTGCTTCAGCGAAGTGGTCATGGCGAAATCCTACCATTAATAGGCTTTTTCTTGGCCTTTACTGGTAGTGAGTTATTCGAATGGTTTAATTTGGAACCTCATCTCGGAGCTTTGGTGATGGGCATTTTGTTGAGTGGACAAAGCAAAGCAGGAGAACTGGCCAAATCACTACTCAGTTTTAAAGACATATTTCTGATCGGTTTTTTCCTTTCTATCGGCTTTACAGCACTGCCAACAGTTGAAATGTTAAGCGTGGCACTTATCATGGCCGCTGCTCTACCAGTCAAAACAGGCCTGTTTTATCTGTGGTTAACGAAGCTAAAACTGCGAAGCCGCACTTCATTTTTGGCCGCGCTAAGCATCGCAAACTATAGCGAGTTCGGTCTAATCGTGTGTTCGGTTAGTGTGATGCACGGTTTATTGGCTAAAGAGTGGTTAGTGATTATGGCGCTCGCCGTGACTTTTTCCTTTATCTTTTCGAGTTTACTCAATATCAAGGCACATCAACTATATGCACGTTGGAGCGATTTAATAAAACGTTTCGAACACCCCGAACGTCTTACTGAAGACCAGCTTTCGAAGCCCAAAGATGCTTCTGTGCTGGTTATTGGTATGGGACGCGTTGGAACTGGTGCTTACGATGCCCTACGAGATGATCTGCATAAAAAAGTATGTGGTATCGATGTCGCGGAAGAACGTGTTGTTTCTCATTGTTTTTCAGGACGCAATGTCGTCATGGCTGACGCAGAAGACCCTGAATTTTGGGCGCAAGTAAATCTTGACCCAATTGATTTGATCATGTTTGCGATCCCCAAGTATCAAGACATTCTAGAAGTTGCCAAACAAATTCGATCGGCTGGTTATTTAGGAAAAACAGCAGCAATAGTTCTATACGAAGATGAAGAGAAAGAATTGAAAGCGGCAGGAATTGATGTAGTCTTTAATTTTTACGCCAAGGCTGGTGCAGGTTTTGCTGAGCAAACTGTGCATCTTTTTGACACCCAAGGCGAAGTAAATCAGTGAACTATTAGATCATTCCACTGCCGGAGTTTACCGCCTATACCCGTTACCGACGGAAAAAATGCGACCTCATCGTTTTCTTCAAGCCGGGTTGTAAGCGGTGCGATTACCTGGTTCACCGCAATTATGACTGAAGTCGAAGAATTATCAAAGAGCTCTTGCCAGCGACCGCCTTTATCAGCAAGTATTTGACATACTTCAGCAACTGTAGCGTTATGCTCTACTTTGACATTTAAAGTCGAGCATTCTAGTCGCTCACAGAGATTTGCAAAAAATAATAATTTAAGGTTCATTACATTTCTCCTTTAGTTTTTGAAGTACAAACGATTAACCGGTTATTCGTAATTGAAATTAACTAACCTGTTGACTTGTTCATAGATACCGCAAGTCGTATTTTTCGCCTCTCTCCGGCAGATTCATATCGTTTTTTTTCTTCGTCTGTTTTGGGAATTATCTCAACTACCTTGGTGGCTTTACCCTCTGAATCTAATGCGACCATGGTTAAATAAGCTGTTGCCGTATGAATTTTTTCTCCATTTATCGGATCTTCTGCGTGAACACGCACGCCGACTTCGAGGCTGGTATTCCAGACACGATTGACTGACGCTTTGATGTCTACAATCCAACCCAATCGAATCGGTTGGATAAATTGAAGTGCGTCGATCGATGCGGTGGTAACGTGTTTTTTACAATGACGACTCGCCGCAATGGCCGAAGCAATATCGATCCACGACATAAGAACACCACCAAATACAACACCGATTGGGTTGGTATGTTGTGGCATCACGATTTCAGTCATTTGGACTTTGTTATTGGCTGTCATTTACAACATCCTTTGCAGTCAAATTAGCTCGCTTTCTAGCATACTGATTTACCGGATCAAGCTATTGATCTACAGCAAGGTCCTGACTGAATATTCAAAATACATCTTTTTCGCTGGTTTGATTCAGATCAAGGCATTTGCTTGGCAACACTGTCATACTGACAAATCAAGTAATTAAAGCTATATCGGATAAACTAAAATTGAAGAGTTGTTTCGGGTATAGATCTGAGAGAGCTATTGATTAATATTTAGTTCGAAATAGCAATATATCTGAATTTTTTACTTTGTGTGTTGCACCACTATTTTTTTGCAGAAGTAACCCAGAAACTTGCTAGCAATTCGACTACACATTTATAGAGTAAGCGATTTAAGACTAATGAATATCACGCAGTCTGAACAGCTCATAAAATATTCGATAATCGCAACAGCGCTTGTGGGTGTTTGTCTAATGTTGTCGTCATCGATCTATAACAATAAGAACCAATGTATGAACTTAGCGAATTTAGACCTAATAGAGATTGGCCAGCTCGACGTATCCATTCATTACGAAGATATAAATGATTTAAGCCTAACTGAGCTTGGTCAGCTCGATGTATTTATCGATTGGTGTAGTGACGATAAAAACAACAATTAACGCGAACCACTGTAGGTCGGGTATTATAGAATATCCCTATTCGTAGGCCAGTCGCTCGAACGTCACATCATTTACTAGAAATTCCGATTCATAAAATAACTGTTAACTTCAAGTGCTTTTTTGGTCTCTCTTGACTCACGATTTCAGCAATTTGGACTTATTGTTGGTTGTCATATACTACGCCACTTGTGGTCAAAGTCGCTTGTTCTCAAGCATAGAAATTTACCGGTATACACTATTGTTCTACAACAATTCCGCTAATGGACTGTCATAAATAGATATTTTTTAAACTCGATTGACCCAGATCAAACCGTTTGTTGGGTAACACTGTCACACTGACGATGACGGAAATTAAATTTAATTCGAATTGTTGACGAAGACTATGCATCAGACGAAACCAGAAAACAGCGATAAGAAGAGAAGGTCTCACAGCCTGGAAAATGACCTCCAGTTTTTAAGTCCGTTCTTTCTTGGCGCTTACGCCGAAAATAACGACATACTCGAAAATCTGTTAGTCGAGTTTGTTCGTGATCACATTTACTGGCGAAGAAATTTTCATCCAGAGGACATTCCGCCAATTACCCCAGCAATGACCAATAATGAGTCTTACCAACAGTCGCAAGCGAAGATCCGGTTGGAACTTCATAGTCTAACCGCTAAATTAAAACGCTCGGTGCCGTTTTTTAATCCGCGTTATATCGGTCATATGTCATCTGACTTGATGATGCCAGGATTACTCGCACAGTTGATAACCGTATTTTACAATCCTAATAATATCACTGGAGAATCTGGTGCAGTTACACTAGACATGGAGCTTGAAGTTGGCCGCCAATTTGCCCGACTGTTTGGCTATAATACCAATAAAGAAAGTTACCCTTGTGCATGGGGGCACCTGACAAGCGGTGGCACCAGCGCTAACTATGAAAGTTTGTGGAATTTCCGCGCAGCTAAGTATTACCCTGTAGCAATGATTAAAGCGCTAAGAACTCTCGCGCTTGAACTCGAATTTGATTCGACTACTTTTAAAAATCCGCTCAGTTATTCTGCTTGGGAATCGGTAAATTTTTCTATCGACCAGGTACTGGAATTTAGACGCCAGGTATTTTTGAAAGTTGACAAAAAATATGGTCCCGAGAAACTCAAAGAGTTCATTAGTGACATTGAAGAAAATAGAATTGAAACTTTGGGACCAGCGCAGTTTTTTGCGGAAAACTGGCAAATTAAACAATCCGTAGTAGTTGTACCTGCAACCGCCCATTATTCATGGGAAAGAGCAATGCGAGTACTCGGATTTGGTAGTGCTTCCTTAATTAAGGTTCCGCTCACTCAAGCGATGAGAATGGATGAAGTGGAACTAGAGCGGTTATTAGCTAACTTGCAGGCGCAAAACATTCCCGTTTTAGCCGTTATTGGAGTCTTGGGAACGACAGAATTTGGCACTATCGATCCAATTAACGAAATCGTTGCGATTCGAAATCGCAGTATTAAAAATGGACTCAACTATTTTATCCATGTCGATGCCGCTTGGGGGGGATATTTAACCACGATATTTAGAGAACCCGATGGTAGTTTCACGCCGCGCGACAAAATCACCAGCAAACTCCGTTATTTCCCCTCTCAGCAAGTATATGATTCATTTGCAGCCCTTGGGGAAACCGATAGTATCACTATCGATCCACACAAACTCGGCTATCTACCTTTCGGTACTGGCGGATTTGTGGTTAGAAACAATGAGATCGTTAAGTTACTTTCGGTTAACGCCGATTATGTTTTTGAACAACAGGAAGAATCCGATTTTAATCAAATTGGGCAATATATACTAGAAGGCTCAAAACCAGGTGCTAATGCGGCGGCGGTCTACGTGGCGCATGCGGTATTACCCTTAGATAATATGAACTTTGGTCGCATCATACGCCAAACCGTACGTTCAGCAGAATACTTTTTTGACCAATTAGAACAGCTACAAAAACAACTGCATGGCAAGGTTCATTTGATCGTACCGATTGAGCCAGACAGTAATTTAGTCACAATTGCGCTCAACCCATTTGGTAATAAATCTCTCGAATTGATGAATGAGTTTGTTAAGCAAATTTATAAAACGCTAAGTCATGATAGCAACAGTCCGGTCCAGAGCAAGGAATTCTTAGGGTCAAAAACTAATTTGGCGCTCAATAACCTAACCGAGGGTGAACAAACCAAGTTATTTGAACAATTGCATCTTAGCGTCGATTCTCTCGGAAAATTTCGCAATAGCGAAATATTAATTTTGCGACACACCTTGATGAATCCCTGGTTAAGTGCTGAGAGTAATGGATCCAATTACTTAGACAAGTATTGCGATTTTCTAAAACGAATACTGCTGGCGGCTGTAGCCAACACTCAATTGAAAAATAATGCTAATCCAGATGAATAACTAACTCTATTTTAATAGATCGACTTTAGTTATGGCTACATTTGAAGTATCTAAAAATGACAAGAGGTACCAGCCAGTATGCTTAATCCTTTAATATCCGTGATCTGAACAAAGCGGTCTTGAATTTTAATTAGATCGCGTTTTTGTAACCGAGTAATTAGACGACTGACAGTCTCAACGGCGAGCCCAAGATAATTACTGATATCACCTCGGCTCATGGATAATTGAAACTCTCTACCGGATAAACCTCTGCGTTTAAACCGCGCGGACAGATTCATGATAAATGAGGCAAAACGCTCATCGGCGTTCTTCTTACTTAACAACAACATCAGATCTTGCTCATCTCGGATCTCGCTACTCATGACTCTAAATAGTTGCTTTTGTAGTCCCGGTATCGCCTGCGAAAGATCCTCCAATTTATTAAACGGAATAGTACAGACTAGTGACGTTTCAAGGGCTCTGGAAAAACTCGGATAAGTTGAACTACTTATGGCATTTAGACCAACAATTTCTCCCGGCAAATGAAAACCAGTAATTTGTTGGATACCATTCGCGCTGATCGTATAGGATTTCAGACTGCCCGAACGAACCGCATGAACTGCGGTAAACTTATCGCCAGCGTTAAATAGAAACTCGCCCTTATTGAGGACTTTTTTACGATGCACGATATTTTCAAGATGTTCTATTTCCGAGTCGATCAAAAGAACCGGTAAACACAGCCGCCTAATGCTGCAGGTTTGGCATTTTATATCTCTGTGAAAAACCTTATTAAATGACACTTTTAATCTTTACCAAAATAACTGAAAAATAAACGATTTTATCCAATTCAAAATACTTAAAGTGAACTCAATTGAACAATGAAATAAATTCTTCTTATATCTACAAAAAATCAACCTCAATCTTAAATCACTTTAGAAAAGGATTGGATTTCAGAAAATTCGTTCAAATAGGCGTCAAACATCATGCAGATATTTCTAACCAGTAACCTACCCCGGTTAGTGATCAAGATGCGCTCATGATTTTCTATTATTAGATTATCGATTTTAAACGGTGATAATAGAGCTAATTCCTTTTCGAAGTACTGGTCAAACTTGATATTGAATCTCTGTTCAATGGCCTTTTTGGACACTTCAAAATGACAAATCAGTTCAAAAATAACTACTTTACGAATTTTGTCATCGTCACTCATGCCAACACCGCGCCAACTGGGCAACCGATTATTATCTAAAGCCTGGTAGTATGAATCAACGTCACGTACATTTTGATGGTATTGAGAGCCGAGAGAGCCTATAGACGAAACACCGACACCGATCAGTTCATACTCTTCATGAGTGGTATAGCCTTGGAAGTTACGATGAAGACAATGGTTTTGTTGCGCGATAGCCAACTCATCACTTGGCTTAGCAAAATGATCCATGCCGATATAAAGGTAACCTTCTTTTTGCAAGGTTTCGACAATATAGCCAAAAATGGCCAGTTTTTCGACTGGACTCGGCAATTCGTCGGTCTTGATCCGTCGCTGTGGTTTAAATCGATGGGGTAAGTGAGCATAGTTAAAAACCGAAATTCGATCCGGTGAAATTTCAATGACTTTTTCAAGCGTCGCTTGAAAGGATTGCTTGGTTTGATGGGGTAAGCCATAAATTAGATCAAAATTTATTGAATGAAAACCGATCTTGCGACAATACTGATAAATATCTTCAACGAGCTCAAATGGCTGAATTCGATTGATGCTTTCTTGAACATCATGTGTAAAGTCCT
>CAZOBX010000037.1:10182-32277 GCA_964578045.1 uncultured Kangiella sp.
GCCATAAATCAAGTCTAAATTAAGCGACTGGAATTCCTGTTGACGAGCTTCATCAACCATATCACGGGTCATTTCGAAGGACTGGATACGATTAATCGATTGTTGCACTTTGAGGTCAAAATCCTGAACACCCAAGCTCATTCGATTAAATCCCAACTGCGATAGTCTAGCAATGTCGTTAATATCAAGCGCTCTCGGATCCACTTCTATCGAAATTTCTGTTGATGGCTCTTCCGGCACTTCAAACCACTGACGTATAGTCGTCATAATTGTGTCTATCTGCTCCATTGTCAGGTAAGTCGGTGTCCCCCCACCCCAATGAATCTGACGCAAGGTTTTGGCTTTCAACTGGGCTGAAACTAACTTTATTTCTTTTATCAAATAGTCAACATAACGCTCTGCTTTGGTTCGATCTTTTGTAATGATTTTATTACAGGCACAGTAATAACAAATATTCTGACAAAACGGGATGTGAATATATAGAGACAGTGACTTGTACTCAGGAATATTCTGTAAACACTTCAAATAGTCGGGAGACTGATAGTTTTCAGAAAACTCTAAAGCGGTGGGATAGGAAGTGTAACGAGGTCCTGACACATTGTATTTCTTGAGAGTTTCTTCATCCCACTCTAGTTTTGATACGTTCAATGACCTCTCCAATATAACTCATAGTGACGAACTTTCTCTCGGCAGGATAACACTCAGATGGAACTATTTAGTGATCTGGATCATTTTCTCTAACGAAAGAATGAGTAGACGATTAGCTTCTGAATTCAACCCAAGATGTTTCAAATCAGCTAGTGTTTTTTCGCGCACCTGTAACAACTACTCCGATCAAACTGATGGAACCAATTGATTTAGATATAATTTGATTTAGATCAGTATCAGCTTCCAATTAATGACTAAGATAAAATTTCGTATTTAACGGATATCTTTATGAGCCAGACCAAGCCACCTAACTCTGGCCTATCGTTGCTGAGACAAGAAATTGATGTGATTGATTCAAACATCGTTCAATTGTTAACCCAACGCTCTGAGTCTATTGAAAAAATCGCAGCAATAAAATGTCAACAAAAATTGTCATTTCACGATTACGAGAGAGAAAACGAAATTGTTAGAAAGGTTACCTGGACCAATCCGACTAAGTACCATGCGATCGATATGGCAAATATTTTTCAAGCCATTTTTCGAGCAGGTCGCCGTCAACAACGACTATTTCATGCAAAGCAGAAGGACAAACCATGGAGCTAGTGTGTCCAGCGGGTAATTATCAATCTTTAGTAAAAGCTGTCGATAACGGAGCGAGTGCTGTTTATATTGGTCTGAAAAATGAGACTAACGCCCGCAATTTTGCTGGATTAAATTTCTCCGATAAGCAAATAGGCCTGGGGCTTGAATACGCGCACAATAGAAACTGTAAAGTTTACTGTGCAATCAATACTTTCCCGCGAGAGCAAAAGTGGCATCATTGGACCCATTCAGTTGATCGTGTGATGGCGCTCGGGATCGATAGCATGATAGTCGCAGATATTGGTGTTATGGATTATATCCGTTCACGTTCAGACAGTTATCCGATTCATTTATCGGTTCAGGCCTCGGCCACCAATCTGGAATCATTGAATTTTTACTTTCAGAATTTTGCCATTCGGCGCGCGGTATTACCAAGAGTTCTATCCTTGGCGCAAGTCACCAGGCTAGCTCAGAAATCACCAGTAGAAATCGAAGTCTTCGGATTTGGCAGCCTTTGTATTATGGCTGAAGGACGATGTTACTTGTCATCTTATATGACTGGAGAGTCCCCAAACACACAGGGGGTTTGTTCTCCGGCAGCCTATGTTCAGTGGACAGATAAAGGCAATGTTTTAGAATCTCGCCTTAACGGCCTGTTGATTGACCGCTTTGCCGCAGATGAAAACGCTGGTTATCCGACCTTGTGTAAAGGACGTTTTAAAGTAAATGGTCGAATAGAACACGCGCTAGAAGAACCCACCAGCTTAAATACTCTATCAATTCTGCCAGAATTAATAGAAGCCGGTGTAGCTGCGATAAAAATTGAAGGGCGTCAAAGGAGCCCAGCCTATGTTGCCACAGTGACTGATACTTGGCGTCGGGCCATTGATCATGCCGGAAAATTCGAAACAAAAGTCCCAAAAGAATACATTAAAAAGTTAGCGGATTTGTCCGAGGGTAAACAAACGACTCTTGGTGCTTACGTAAGAAGTTGGCAATAAGGAACTTCTCGATTTGGAAAAAACAATGAAAATATCAGTTGCTTCAATTCCATATTTTTGGTCTAAAGATGCGTACTATGACTTAATTTGGCTGAAACCAATGTCGACATCGTCTATTTGGGAGAAACTGTATGTTCAAAAAGGCGTTCGATGAAGTTGAATGACTGGCTAATACTTGCTGATCTGCTTAAACAGTCGGGCAAACAAGTTGTACTTTCGACTTTAACATTGCTGGAAGCTGAGTCTGAATTAAAATACGTCGGTAAAATTTGTGCTCAAAAAGATTTTCTAATTGAAGCGAATGACATGTCGGCGGTTCAAGTCGCGAGTCAATGCAGCAATGGTTTTGTGGTTGGCAACGCCATTAATATTTACAACAGTCAAAGTTTGCAATACATGGCTGAACTGGGAATGCGGCGTTGGTGTGTTCCCGTCGAACTCGGAAAAATGGAAATCCAATCGATGGTCGAAAAAGCAAAAAGTTCTCAAGTCGAAATAGAGTACCAAGTCTTTGGTCGATTACCACTAGCCGTCTCGGCGCGATGTTTTACCGCACGGCACTACCAGTTGCCAAAAGACCACTGTCAATTTAAATGTCTTGAACATGAACAAGGAATTTTGGTGGAAACCCAGGAAGGTGACAATTTCGCCCAAATCAATGGGATCCAAACCCAATCGGCGAAAGTGACCAACCTGATTAGTCGTTGGAATGAGCTTTCAGATATGGGCGTAGATGTCGCGCGAATTGTTCCTCTCGGTGCAGAAGATACATTAGAAGTTATCGAGCACATTGAAACGATGATTTACAACCAAAACACAACCCAACCAGTGGATGAACTTTTCGACGGTAAGTATGAGTTTTGTAATGGCTATTGGCTACAAGTTGAAGGTATGAAATACCTTGTATGATATTAAACTTAAAAAGAATTAGGACTAACGCTATTCAATAATTCGTTGATAACCAGATAATGCAGGAATTAATGCTTTAGGTATTAAAGCGGGGTCTAACGTATCAATAATATTTTTAACCCGATGAGCAAATTCTGTATCACCGCTTATTTTCAATTTACGATTGAAGAACAGAGTGTCTGGGTCAACCTCTTGCTTTATAAGCCTTATCGCATCACTTACATTGATAGATAGAGTTGAAGTCGCTTTAGCTGGTTGGCTATCAAAATGGATGCAATTTAACTTATTACAACGATAAGTTAATCCTATACATAATCTCGCGTCGCTAAACTCAATTTGCAATATTCTTCCTTGAAAAAAGTCAAAATCTCTATCGCGAACTTGCTGTGCAAAGACTTTATTTAGCAAAGAATCAATAATTGCGAAGTTGATTGTGGATGGTAATTTTACAGCTATTCCTACCAACTTTTTTGGAAGCAGAATTTTACCAACAAAATGTTCCAAAATGTGTTTGATATTTGCGTTAAACTTTTCGCTCATGAAAATACCTTAGGCAAATGAATTAAAAAATAGTATGATACTAAACAAAGATTTTTTTTCGTTGATCCAGATCAGATAGCTAAGTTATATCCTGCCCCACAATGCGACAATCTTGGGGATCTGGGAATTTTCCGTCTTAAAAAGACAAAAATCGCTTTAGAGCCTGATATTATTATCCTCCCAAAGAGGATTACTTTTTTCGAACCTTTCAAACAATTGGGTGTTCTACAATTACCAATCAATAAGTTATGAAACATTTGTCCGTGACAAACGGACAATCCTTAGTACCCCTTAAAAATTCCACATCCTATCCCGACTTATACAAATAAATATGAAAATTAAGATGTCCCCTTCTGAAGTTCGAACTGACTTAACAACTCGCTTTTGATTTCTATCTTGGTCTCCAGCTTTATTATATATTGTTCATATTTCCTAAGTTCACTTTCTTTAACTTTGTTATCGTCTACCACTCCTTGAAAACTAATCTTTAATTTCTCAAGCTCTTCAAAGGAAGCTTTTAGTTTATTAACCAATGTTTCTTTTTCATTTTTTATGTTTTGTAATTCATTGAAAACTCGATCATGTTTATTTTCAATCGTTATCATTTGCTTTTGAACACCACTTAACTCAGTGACGAGACGGCTGTTGTCTTTATTGAGCTCTGTGATATCGACTTGTTTAACGATTAATGTTTGATTGACCTGTCTAAATTCAAGCTGAAGTTGCTGAACCTGTTGCTCATGCTGCCTGTGCTCTTGATCTCTCTGTACTTTAACCGAGTCTCGATAGTGGACCAGGCTATCTCGGGTGTGTTGGTGATTTTCATTGAGTGACTGGATCTGTTTATCTTTCTCTATTATCACCATTTTGAGTTCATGAGTTTTGCTATTCGATTGAGTTAAGGTGTTCTTCAGATCGGATAAATGGCCGTTCAACTCCTCATTGGTACTATTTAGCAACATGGCTGCTGCCCTACTTTCTTCAAATTCAAAAACTTTTGAATCGAATGCTTGTTTAAGCTGATTATTATCCTGCTCAAGTACTTTAATACTGTCTTGATAGCGACTTTTTGACTGGTGAATGACCTCATTGGCTTCCTGGTGAAGTTTCGAAGCTAATTTTGCTATTACCTCCTTGATGCCCTCACTTAACAGTGCTTCATCTTCCAGTTGTACACACTGAGCCGCTTCAATTTCCTTAAGATAGCGAGAAATTGTCGTTTTGGAACCGGTATTACCGAGTTCAATTCGGAGTGCATCGATAGACGGATGAACGCCCTGTACCACCAGTGTTTGGTAAGCTTTTTCGACTTGGTACTTAGTGATCCCTGCGCGTGCCATAAAAATTACCTCGGCGAATAACGTACTGTATTACATATTATGTAATTACATTATATATCGATACTTAATTAGGCTCAATCAATGATGATATTTAACTTTTGATAATTAAAGGTTATTCAATGTTAGACGGGTTTTATGCTAAAATCAGTGAAATTTGGTATGAAATAGCGAGATCACTCAGTGCCTGACATTGACCACTATCTTCACGCCGCCACAAGGGACAACACGCGGCGAAGCTATCAGAGTGCGATCAAACACTTTGAAGTCACCTGGGGCGGTTTTTTGCCCGCGACCTCGGACAATATCGCTCGCTATTTAGCCGATCATGCCGAAACATTGACCGTGAGTACGCTCCGCCTGCGAACCGCGGCAATTGCCCAATGGCATATCGAGCAAGGATTCCCGGATCCGACCAAAACACCCCTGGTTAAAAAGGTGCTCAAAGGGATCCGGGAGTTGCACCCGCAAACCGCAAAACAAGCCAAACCACTTCAACTGGATGAGTTGGCGAAAATGGTCGACTATCTGGACAGCGAGATTAAAGCAGCGACTAATAATGGCTCCCCTGCTCGCCTTCGGCATTTTCGCGATAAATCACTGGTCTTGATGGGGTTTTGGCGCGGATTTCGGAGTGAGGAGATCTGCCGGTTATCCGCCGAATTTATTGAGGTAGCGTCTAGTGGAGGTTTGAATATCTTTTTGCCGCGCTCTAAAGGCGATAGACTCTCAAAAGGACGGGATTATTATGCACCGGCGTTGGCCAGACTATGCCCGACTCGCGCGTACCAAGATTGGATCGAGATCTCGAAAATTAACAAGGGCCCTATTTATCGAAGCATCAACCGATGGGGCACATTAAGTGACGCAGCGCTCCATCCTAACAGCATCATCCCACTGCTGCGTTCTTTATTGGACAAAGCATCAATAGACGGCGTTAGCCAGTATTCAAGCCATTCTTTTCGACGAGGTTTTGCATCCTGGGCGAGTGACAACGATTGGGATTTAAAATCGCTCATGGAGTATGTGGGCTGGCGGGATGAAAAATCAGCCATAAGATATATTGAGGCAAATCAACAAAAAGTACTTTTCAAAAGATTGTCAACTTAGGGTAGCGTTTTCGTCTAAAATAACTCCCGTTTAGAGCCCAAGTTCGTCTAATCGATACTGAGAAGGCTCTCCATCTCGCGGACAAACAAACTAGGTTTTACCTTTAGTGCATTCGCTAACTCAAACGTCATTGCTAAAGAAGGTCGTCTTTCCGCACGCTCTAGCATTGAAATAAACGTTCTTTCGATCCCACAGATCTCGGCCAATTTTTCTTGTGTAAAACCCGCCTTTTTTCTGTGCTTCTTTAGAACGATGCCAAATGTTTGAGCGAAATCCAAGTACTAACCCTCTGAAAGTATTCAGGGCTAATAATCCACTAAACGACTCCATCTCTCCGCATACAATTGTATACATTTAGTAAATTTCTGTTTATCATGTCTACCAAATTCGCTCAGCGATTGAAAAATTAAAAAAAGAATTAAACCATGTCCCATAAATCCATTTCGATTAACGAACATATTTACTCGATCCTTAAGGACGAATCATTTAACAATTTTACGGTCACGCAGTTGCGCGATCGGTACATGGCTGAGTTAAGTCAACCAATCGACTCGGTAGAAGCTCGTCAAATAGTCTATCGGCAAGTCTTGCGATTTTCTCGGCAAAGAATTTTTCAAAAAGAAGCAGCCAACAACGCAAGAGAATCGACATATCGCAAGACACCTAAGTTTTTTAAAACGCGTTTTAAGATCCGCTTGATTAATAAACATTCAGCGCTTAATTCTGAATCTTCCCCTCGAATCAACGTTGATAGTCTGGTACTGATCGAAGGCCAACTAAAGCAATACAAAGTCGATTTGCTGGCAAGTGTTGGCGAATCTGAAGAATACATGCGCCTCTATCAATCAAACCCAGAACTGAAAACGTTGTTAGAATCGGAATATCTCCAGGCTCGCGATCAAAGCTCGCGATTACTCGGTCAGATCAAAGCGCTTGACACCGTTCTTCGCCATTGTTCGAGATAACGCTATGAAGTTAAGACAATGGCAAGCTGACTGCGTCGACTGCGTAATTAACCACTTTTCGACAGTCAGTCGCCATTTTTTGTGTTTAGCGACGCCGGGGTCCGGTAAAACGATCATGGCTGCAGAAGTCGCCGCGCACCTATTTGAGCAAGAGCAAATCGATTTTGTTTTATGTTTTTCACCTTCCATCACCGTGGCTGAAGGATTCGAGGCAATCTTTTCAAAACGACTTGAGCGCCGTTTTGACGGTGTCATTGGCGCAGCCGGGAGTTCGTATACTTATCAATCCATGCCCTATTTTGATCAAAGCTTTTGGCAGATCTTAGTGAATAATCAAGTCCTCGTTGTCTTTGATGAGATCCACCACTGCTCGGGTGTGACGGTTGAAAACGCCAATTCATGGGGCGAAGAAATCATCCTCAATATTCAATCGCAGGCTGCGTATACGCTCGCGCTGACCGGAACGCCCTGGCGATCAGATAAATCACCGATTGTGTTATCTAACTATCACGGAAAAGAAAATGCGATTCAATGTGATTATGCCTATGGATTAAAACAAGCGGTTCAAGATGGTGTGTGCCGCACGCCATCCATTGTTTTGATCGACAATGAAAAAATAACCGTCACCGATGAAGCTAACGAGACTCGGCTATTTAACAGTTTTCAAGCACTTTTGGATGAGAAAGCGCTGTCATATCAGGACATCATCTGTGATGAAATAGCCATTCGATATATGCTTAAAAGAGGATGTGTAAAACTCGCCGACATCAGACAAAATAATCCAAATGCCGGTGGGTTAGTGGTCGCGTCGTCAGTTGGGCATGCTAACCAGATTGTCCGTACTTTGAAAAACGAATTTAAGCAGTCGGCGGTGATTGTTTCTTACCAGCAAGAGGCTCCTTCCGAAATAATTAGTGCCTTTAGAAACGATACCACTCAATGGATCGTGGCGATCGGCATGGTCAGTGAAGGAACCGATATTCCACGTCTTCAGGTATGTTGCCATCTAAGCCGCATAAAAACGGAGCTGTATTTTAGGCAGGTTCTGGGCCGTGTATTGAGAGTCAATGGCTCAGTTGACCAAAAAGCATGGCTGTATACTTTAGTGAACCAAAACTAATGGAGTATGCCCATCGCATAGAAGATGACCTGCCCGACACATCGGTGATTATTAAAGAACAATTTGTTCGCGATAAGAAGGACACAAATGCAAATGGTGGATTAGAGGCCGTTCTATCGAATGCTACGAATCCCCATCTAAGTCTGGATTTTGAAAACACTGAAAATTGTTTATCTCAATCGAACGATAACAGTGTTTACTTATTATCTCAAATCAACTCGTATCAACGTTCCTTTAAGATACTTGGCCTATTTAGAGAGCAAGTCGTCGCCACGTTTGACTCCCCTTTTTGATTAATTCAGCGACGGAGTTTATGGCTTTCATTAGGAATAAATTCGACAGCTTATTTGTTTTAGGACAAAACAATCAATAACCTCGCAAAGGAAGGTATATCATGTTAAAAATCATTATAACAATAACATTCATTCTTCTATTTCTAGGCTGCGGCGGCAGACATACTGCCCCAATACCTATCCAAGGCTATTTTACGCCAGGACTGAGAGTGATAACTGCAGACGAAAAACAAGCATTTTCTCAAGCATACCTAAAATACAAACAAGAAAAAGCACGAAAAGGCACTAGTTATGCCGATAAACGGTTAGGCTACTCACTAACAAAATTTTATTCCTATATCCCCGCAGCTGCTAAACTGTACATTGACAAAGATCTCGCACACAAAGACACCATGACAAGTGAATATGGCCTTCTTGGTAGTACGTTTGCGGACTATTCTAATACGGCCTATCGCACTTTGTTGAAGGACCTACAATTTGACTATCTTGATAATTTCTGGTGGTTACTGAATTCAAACTTCGACAGTGTTCAGCTTGATTTAACGCTTGCATTAAGCGCTGATGACTGGATAGTGCATAACGATGAAAAACGCTCGCATAAATCAGCAAAACGCTTAGCGAACTATTACTCAACGGGATGTGTAAAAGTTACGGTCTATAATCGGAATATGTACGGACAAGATTCAACAGCATGGGGAAGTTGCAAACCAAACAGAGCAAAAGAAAATTACTACTTTCGAAAAATGTTGAATCAAAGTGAACATATCAACGCAAATATCGAATTCGCGATCGCTTCAGCAGACTTCTATTTTAAATACCAGAAAAACGATATTGCCGCGTGGTGGTATGCAGCCGCCGCAGATTTAACGGATCATACTATTAGCCAAGCCAATACGGCCTATGTCCTGAAGGATGAAAACCTGGCTGGATATTTATCCTCCTCTCGATTAAGTCAATTGTCAGGCGCGATAGATGCCTATAATTTAACAGATCCCCTAATAAAGATGGAAGATACAACGACTTTTATAGATAAACTTCAAATGCTGGTAGATGCAGGCATGACGACCCCTAGTCCGGTATATTCGCAACGAAACGACGTGCCTCCAAAGATAAACAATCTTCGATAAATGTCAATAGAACAGGGGTCTAGGTTTACACTTTGCTCGTAACGGATAAAAGTCAAATAGACCACAAAAATTATGCGGCCAATAAGGCAAAATCAATAAAATCAATAAAATTAAAAATTGGTGACTTTCTACAGACTGCTAAGAAAGTGGCTTGTAGCTATTTTTGCGACACTAGGAGGGAATGTCCCTAGATCCATACCATACAAATATCCAATTCATTAAAATGTCACCCCTAGATAATCCTATTTATAAGTAATTGTAATCCCATTCTAGATATTTCATACGATTAACCAAACGGGCCTATCTTTTATTAAGTTTCAAGCACAAAACCAACTTGAATTTTCGACGTAATTGCGTATATTAAGAACAGTTTTGGATTATTGTATGACTATGGAATATCTACATACGAGATAAGCTAACCTAATGTGAAACATTAAGTTAGTCATGTAGTCAATTGAAAATAAAGGTTATTTTTTGTTATTGAAACTGAGAGAAATCGATTTTGGATCGTATGATCCAAAATAAAAAACTAAATAAAATTTGGATCATACGATCCAAAATAAGAAACCCATTAAAGAGTTATGAAAGACTTAAACACGCCAACTTCAGATACCTATAACGCTATTTTACATGCGTATGATTTTTTTAATCAAGCGCTATTTGAAAATAAACTCCCCCAAGTTATTATCACTTATCATCGACAAAGGCGAATCATGGGGTATGCATCTATTGAAAGATGGGTCAATTCTAAACAAGAATACATCGATGAATTGTCCGTTAATCCTGAATACTTTGCTAAATATCCACTGGTCGAAATTTGCCAAACACTTTGTCATGAGATGGTACATATTTGGCAAGCACACTTCGGCAAACCCAGTAGACGAGGATACCACAACGTCCAGTGGTCAAAAAAAATGGAGAGTCTTGGTCTGATGCCCTCCTCGACCGGTAAACCTGGCGGCAACAAAACTGGTGAAATTATGATGGACTACGCATATATCGATGGACGCTTTATGAAAAACTGCCAAGAATTAATCAATAGTGGATTTAACCTGCCTTGGGTCGACCGTTATCCTGTTTTTCGTCTCGAAGTGCCTGTACTTGCGTTCACGTTATCAGGCACACCGATAGAACTTAATAAAAAATGCTTACCCAAAAAGATGCTTATAGCTGCGCGGTCAGCGTTACCCGATCAAAGTGAAATTGTGAATGATTTAGTTAGCGAAGATATTGAAACGAATGAAGTAGGAAACCCTTTGATCGATCCAATCATCACGGAAACTGAGCCATATCAGATGTTAAGTTCTAAACCGGCTAGCAAATCCGGCCGTCGAAAATACGCATGTAAATCTTGCAGTATTCTGGTCTGGGGTAAGCCCGGGCTTAAATTGGGATGCCTTGATTGTAACCTTCAATTACAGGTTGTAGATTAATTTAAGTTATAAGTAAAGGGGTCCTCTTCACATGGAGCATAATAATAATGTCACGTCCAACCTTTCTTACACAAAAATTCCACGACACACCGCCGAAATTTAATTCTGCAGAGCGGCAAACTAACCTTTATCTCGATACCGCTTTCGAAGAGGAAGTTTTATCAACCGTCCGAGGATCGGCAAATAAGGCCTATATCTCTCTAGCCTATTGTTACTTCAAAATTCATTTTCAATTTTTCGATCGCGCTTTCCAAAAAGATTTACAATATTTCGCCAAACGTTTTTCTGTAAAAGAAGAAGATTTTCATTGGGATGATTATCATCGCAATTCAAAAAATAGTCACCAGATCAAAATTCTGGCGTTTATGGGCTTTCTAGCCTTTGATAGTCCAAAAGCAAAAAAGAAGGTTGGCATGTTTATCGAACACCAAGCTAAAATCCAAAAGAACTTTAAGTCCTGTTTCTATAATATTGCAGTAAAACTACACCAGGAAAAAATAGAAATCCCCTCCTACGACGTCCTTCAAAGTCTTATTTTACAAACCTACACCGATCACAAAAACAAACTACTTAAGATAGTCGAATCAAATCTCACAAAGGAAAAAAAGGAAATTCTTGACGAACTGTTCGATAAGGGGCTCAAAGACGGTAGCCAAAAGAGCCAATACAGACTGACACTTCTGAAACGCTTTACCCACTCCTTAAAACCTGGAAAAATTGCTGAAAACATTAAGTCATTCGATAATTTAAATGAGTTATTTTTAATAGCAGAACCCATTATTAAAAAACTCGATCTAAATGACAACGGTATCCATTATTACGCGACAACCGTTAAGAAACAACAGATTTTTCAAATTAAGCGACGACAAGATAATGCACGCCATCTATACCTTCTCGCTTTTATTACCCATCAATTTTACCGATTACAAGATATTCTTGTCGACACACTCATAGCTTGCGTGACCGCAGCCTACAATATTGCCCATAAAAAAGCCAAAGAATATTACTATAAAAAACGGAATGAGCAATCAAGAAATACAGGCGAACTGGTAGGGCTCTCCCAAGAGATGTTAGAAGCGATCGAATGCGTTAAGGTCGTACTCAGAGACAATAATCTCGATGATGCGACTAAGGTTCAGCAGGCACTACTCCTTCTAGCGCCCAAGAAAAGCCTCAACAACAATATTCGTAATGTCATCGACAGTGTGAAATCGGACCTCGATAAAATGAGTGGTGAGGCACTTTTTTATCACTTTTTAGAAGAAGGTTCTTTAAAATTGCAACGTCGATGTAGCGAAATTATCAAGCGTCTTTCATTTAATCAGCAGGTATCAAGTAAATCATTACTTGCTGCTATAAATCGATATAAAGATAAAGGTGGAGCAGTCAATGGTCAATATCCCATCGGGTTTATGAGTCCGTCAGAAAAACACTATATCGACACCAAGGACGAATTTAAATCAAAACTATACAAAGTGTCCCTGTTTAATCATATAAAAGACGCTCTAAAAGGAGATGCGCTAAGTTTGACTCATTCATATCGTTTTAAGAAATTGGATCTCTATTTAATATGCTCTGATGTATGGAAAAAAACAAAGTTAAGTTGCTTCGCGCAGCGAGTATGGAGCGTTACTTGATTTTTGATGACGTTATTCAAACGCTCGGTCTGCATCTACACAAACAATACCAAGAAACAAACCAACATGTGCTTGAGAAAACTAACAACTATGTTACAGAAGACGGTTTGGGCGGATTCCGCACAACCAGCTACAGAGATACATCTTACGCACAAACCATAGTCGACGATAATTGCCAATACCTTTATCCTAAGAAAAACTTTATTACGGTATCAGAAGTCCTCAATACAGTTAATCAAGCAACAGGGTTTCTAAATGAATTCCAACATCATGAAAATAGATATTTGAAAGAGCGCCCTGAAAATAAGGTTTTAATAGCCTCGCTAGTCGCTATGGGATGTCATTTCAGTCCCACACAATTTGCAAAGCTATCCAAGATAAATGATACGGCGCTTGTGACAACGGTTAATCAATATTTGTCAATTGATAACGCGCGGCAAGCATGTAACATTATTGAGGATTTCGTAAAAAAAATGCCGCTAGCAGACCTATTTGTAGAAGACTTTGGCGTGCAAACATCGAGCGATGGTCAAAAATGGCCCGTTGCTAAAGAGTCACGAAACGCAAACCGATCATTTAAATATGGTGGAAAGGATGCTGTTTTATCGGCCTACTCTTTTATTGATAGCCGAAATTTATTTTTTCATTCTGAAGTTATTAGTGGCGCTGAAAGAGAAGCACATTATATGTTGGATGGCGTTTTAAGAAACTAAGTTGTCAAGTCTGAACTACACAGTACAGATACACATGGATTTTCTGAAATGATATACGGTGCATCACATCTTATGAATATTTCGTTTGCTCCACGGATAAAAAATGTTCACAAGCAACATCTCTATTCATTGAAAACAACACGTTCTTACCCTGTTAGCCGTTTCCCTATTCGGCCGAATGAAAAAATTAATGTCAAACGAATTGAACAATATTGGGACGAAATTCTACGTGTGGTCGCGTCTATCAAGCTAGGTGAGACAAGTGCATCACAGGTATTTAAGCGCTTAAATTCCTACGCAATAGATAATAACCCCCTCTATTTAGCAATGAAAGAGTTTGGTAAAATAATCAAAACAGAGTACATATTGCGTTTCATTGATGACCCGGCATTAAGAAGTGCTGTTCAGAAACAACTTAACAAAGGAGAAAGCGGTAATAAACTTGATAGAGCATTAGCTATTGGACGTTCGGATTATGTACAAATAGAAAAGGAGGATCAAGAAACCGTCGAAAGTTGTAAACGCGTTCTAAAGAACGCTATTGTTTGTTGGAACTATATGTATCTGAGTAAAAAGCTTCTGGCAACAAAAGACAAGGTTAAAAAACAAGCGCTAATTGATCGAATAATATCCTCTTCAACCGTTACTTGGTTGCACTTTCTTATTCACGGTTCATTTGATTTTTCCGATAGTACACTTAGTGATTCCCGATCGTTTGTTTTTAATAAAATGCATCATCCGAGTGTGATTCAAATATAACGTAAAGAATGCAGAAAATTGAGTCTGAATCCGTATAAATCAGCCTTTTATTGAATTAGCCGGGAAAAAGCTCTCAATTTTTAATAAAAAAATAGCAACCTAACTTGTTGTAAACTAAGAAATTAGTTAGGTTGCAATGGGCAAAAATGGGGTTTTGTTTAGAATTACCCTATAACAATCAAAGGCATTTGACAAAAATAAACGTCGGCCAAGAAAGACTGGCCGCCACTTATTTTCGCAAATGCTTTAGGCGTTAAAAAGTTGGCACTTTATGTACTTCATATTTGTATCCAGGGCCAGTCGATTTGTATTCCTTAATTAAGTTATCCAATGTGCTTTTATTAGCAATGGGAAAGATAACATCTTTAATTAACCCCTCTGGTTTTCCTAATGCCGCATCTGCTATTTGAAAAAGAATGTTGTTTTTTCCATAGACTTTTTTGAAATCTTTTAGTATTGATTTTTTGACTTTGTTATCAGCTCGAACGGATAGTCTGTGAACGATCTGAATAAGCAATTCGACTAAACCATCAATAATTTCTGCTTTTCTAAGAAACAGAAATATAGCCATTAATGCATAGCGTGTTGTAGGCTGATGACGCTTGGTTTCCCAAGCGGATTGACTGGCAACGCGCATCTTATAAGTCGATAGTGTTTTTGAATTCAGTTGTTTGAAAGTTGTGTCTGGTAGATTCAGCGAATATATGAACCGTAACTTTTTAGATTCCTTAACAACACTGTTAATTCCAATTTTACCGGGATCGGCTTTAATGGTCGAAAAAGTAATTCTTTCTTTCCCACGCTCTTCAACGAGAAACGAATCAATTTCCTCGATACATTCTTCTGATAATTCATTGGTTATTAGTTTAAATGTTCGTTCTTCATGAGTGGTGACTGCCGATCTGATTAACCGCTCTAGCATAATTTTGGTGGGTAATATCAATTTATGCCGAAGAAACCACTCTTCGGAGCGAACAGCCAATTCCTTTACATTACTAATTTTTGGAATTAATTTACTGATCAACCATTCTTTATATTGTGTTCGGTCTGTATTATTCGATTTCTGAATACCTAGATATTCAAGTATTTCTACCCTATGCCGTTTGGCTGATCTGCCATCCCATTCATATTCCTCAATTCCAACGACTTCCAATTGATCCTTGAGATAGTCTAATGGAATTTCGGGGATGTCTGTGAATGATTCAGGGAAACAGCCAGAATATCGATAATGTTTGAGCTGCGCACAGAAAGGCAAGTGGCTGCGGGAAGGCTTTGTTTTTAGCAATTCAAGTTCTTCAAAGCTTAGTGACCAATGATCGGTTAATTCTTTTCCATCCCAAAAATGCTTCATAGGTACGCCCAAGTTTTTAACCTGAGCATAAAGGAATTGGCCGTTATTGTAAAATTGTTGGCATTTTACGTAGCTATGAGGTAACTACCCCTTAAACAAGCTGGCCGCTGGAAATCAGATCGAATGCCATCCCGCTACGGCAAAGATATTGACGCGAAACGCGGCGGGATGGCTCAGCTCTCAATGAAAAAGTTCATTGTGAGTTGTTTTGTCGATATTTAGGATGCTGAAGAAAGTATTAATATCAATTAGTTACTGACTTAGTGGCTAAATTTTGCACGAATCCCGGCCGGACCTCATACTGACCTAAATAGTTAATGCAATTAGCACGATAAATGCTTGGTCAGCAGGATGGTAGTTACTAATTGTGGAGTGCTTTCTAGAGTTTTCAGAATCACAAAATCTCATAGCCTCCTACAATTGGAATTTGTATACGACTTGGTTGCTTTGCAATATTGGTGGCAGGAAACATAACAAGCTTTTTTATGGCTTGATGATTCTTAATTGCGAGTATGGGTTTGATTGTCGCTAATATTTCCTGAAGAAGTGTTCATTTTCGATACCCAATAATCCAGATTAATTTTCCCACCGCCAAAAACAAAAATTATTGCTAAAGATAACCCCCACAATAAATGATGGGCTAGCGACGCCGATGCGATTTCCGCTAAACTAATCACCGCAACAATATTAACAGCAAATAGACCAAGCGCAGATATTCGAGTTAATAATCCTAAAACTAACAGCGTTGGAAAAATCAACTCACCTGCGGTCCCTATCCAGGCGGCAAATTCCGGTGAAAGCAATGGTACCTGATATTCCTCTTCGAACAGGAAAAGGGTCGTGTCCCAATCTTTAAGTTTAAGTAAACCTGCTGGAAAAAATATCCAACTTACATAGAGCCGCAAAGCCAGCAGACTAATTGAATCAAGCCTCTTGACGTACCTGGCTGTAGTAAGATTAGCAGCATCGATAAAATTTATTAAATTTTTCATGTCATTTTATGTCCTGTGATTAATATTGTATTAATTCGATTTTAAGAAATAGAGACTCTTGAATGGCCTGAGGTAACCATGTTTCTAAGGGTAAAGTATCAGATGAATTATTCAGCACTTCCATAATAGAGATCTCGTGAACAGAAGAAACTAACCAGCAGCGTTCTTTGGTTTTGACCTCTCTCACGGCTGTTTTCCAATCTTGTCGACAGATAAGAGAAGTTTGGCCTAATCCACTCGATAGTTTATATTTCGCCTCGCTTAGATCGGGGTTTACTTTGTCTTTATCGTGAGCGATATAAATATCAACAATAGGATAATCAGAGTAAAAAACATTGACACTCGGATTATAGGTTAACTGTAAATCGTTTAAATCATGAGATTCGAGTAACAACAAAGAATTCAAGTCAATATTGTTATCTTCCGCTTTCGAACTCATATGGATAATCCAGTCGAGCTTGGCACAATCAACTAAATAGATAGCATCAGTACTAACTGGGTGAAAAGCAAGCCATTGGGGAAATTCACTTCCCCATTGCGCCCAGTCATATTGGGATTTAGGATGTGCAATCAAAAAATCTCTGGTCAGGACGTTTAGTAGATCATCTCCTAGTAATGCGTTAACCGTTGGATAACTATTGGCCAGCGAACGAGTTGCGCTGGCCAATAGATTACGCTGATAGATCTCAATCCCTTTTCGATCGAATTTACCGTTGCTAGCGAAATTCGAAATGGTCTCCATCAACTCGCTCTGCAGGTCAGGATTCGATAATTGGGGAACGTTTATCGCTTTGTCTTCTGAACCCACTGCAATACTCCTCTCGCATATTTTTTAGCCTTCTTTGCTTCATTAGTCAGCGTTGACCAACTGGGCAAGTTGTTGTCCCATTCAATTAGAGTAGGAGTACTACCAAATTTTTGTAGTGCATATTGGTATGCCTGCCAAACCTGAACTTCAACCTGTTGGCTATGGTCATCAATCATCAGTTCGCCGTCTTTAGGCGCCTGACAACCAGCTAAATGTATTTCTCCAACATATTGACGATCGATCCCGTTAAGGATTTCTTTGACATCGAAGAGCACATGGTTTGATTTAAGATTGATCATGTTCACATTAAGGTTATTAATATCGACTAACAAACCACACCCTGTGTTTAAACAAACGTCCTGCAAAAAATCAAACTCATGCATCGTATTCCCAGGTAATGTCAGGTAGCTTGACAGATTTTCGATTAATAGTTGACGACCAATCACTTGTTGAACTTGATCGACGTTGTTAGAAAAATGCTGCAAATTTTTTTGATCAAATACAATCGGGAGTAAGTCTCCAGCGTGTAGCAATAAAGGCCGAGAAATAGATTGATTATTTCCCCAGGCAAAACACGCATGATCAGAAACAAGTACCGGAGCAATTTCATCGATTAATTTTTTGAACGCCTTAATGACTGTAAAGGGTATGCTTGTTGTTGAACCCAGGCCCAAGCTGGTAGCATGAATACTCGTCGGAATTTCTTGAGCAACTTCCTTTAATAAAGACAGCGCGAGCCCACCGTCGGCATAAAAATTTTCGGCATGTACTTCTATAAAATCGAGCTCCCTGTTTAGTTGACTTAGAGATTGCGATCGAAGAACATCCTCATAATGTTGATGCCGCAGACCTACTCCCACTGAGAGAGGAACTTCGAAATCCGCCCTATTTGATTTATGCCTTTTTTTAATCATGATGGACCCGTCTATCATTCGTTATACTAAGACTTCTTCTTAGCTTTGTAGATCTTCATGGCTTCTTTCTTGGTGTAACCTTTCAGAGACTTACAGGTTCCTTTGGCAACGAGTTTCCACTCGCCAATATCTTTATCCAGCGTTGACTGAGCGGCACAAGAATGTGTTCCCGCTAAATTTGCGCAGTCATTTTGTCCGGCTTCCGCAATGCCGTAACATTTTTCCTTACCTGCGGCAAAAACTGGAGAGGTTGAAACCATACTTAAAGCCGCGGCCAGAGCTGCGGATGCAATCATTTTTTTGTTCATTGTAGACTCCTCGTCTTGTTAAGAAATAGTCCAGCGCTCACTGGACCCAAAGTGACAATTACTTAGAGTTCTTCAACCGGTATAGTTTTTAGTTCAACCCAGTTTTCGTTAGCCGTTTTAATGTTTCCAGGAATAGCTTCTGACCATTTTTTGAGCACCGCCAAATTAAGATTCATATACAACCTACCCTCGATAATCGTCCAGGCATTTGGGTCAACATCCAGCTTCTTTTCTAGCGCAACCCCCATCGCACAATAGCCACCAAATTGCGGAGCATATTTTTCTGAGTTACCGCGAAATAAATCTCTATTTTCTTCAGTTGAGAAATGATAAATGGCATTTTTGTAAGTGGCAGAGAATTTGTTTGACCCTTTAACAGGTTTGTTCTGCTTAAAATAAGCAACCGTATCGTAACCGCGTAAGGTGATATCGTTGGCGTCAGCATTCATATCTATATTAGCGGCGAAAGTTATCTGGCTGAATATAATAGTTGCCATTAGTGACAAAATCTTAAAAATCGAATTGGTTGATAACATCTTTATTTCCTCTGTTGTAAATTTCGGCATTCTCTCGTGAGATAGCCGGCTAGTAATTAGAATTGTTCGAGTACGGTCAACCATGTCTAGATTAGCTGTGAAAGCTCTACCAAATAGAATGATGTCTGCACAACTTTCTTCAAACACCTGTTCAATTAACTGTTGAAATATTCGACAGGCCTGTTCACAGTCAAAATTGACGATGGCTTTCCAAGTTTTAATTTGTTCAATACAGTGAATAATGTAGTTGTATTAAACGTTTCTAACTCAAAAACTCATACACTATTATATTATTTATTAAAGGTTCAAAAAACATCCCATCAGGGATAACTTATATTCCCACAAAGAATCAATTGAACAGCGTAGTTACACAAACTTTATGTGAATCCTCCTATTAACTTTCGCATGCAGAATGTTCGGTTTAATTGGTTCGCGAACTATTGGTAACTGTTGTATTCCCGATCCGATTAAGAAGACATATTGCGTGCGTTGCTGAATTTATCGTTATTCATATAACTTTCCTGACGCCAAAAAACGCCCTCCGCAGACACGGTAGTGCGATGCATAATACGTTTATTCTTTTGATTAACCGGTTGAGCTTGATGAGCAACGGCAAAATTGTCTGCGACGATTAAGTCGCCTGGTTGCCATTTATGTTGGTAGTGATTTTCTGGTTGGGACATAGCTTCATTCAAGTCTTCAATAATCTCGCGGCTTTCATTTGCTGATAAACCGACAATGCCAGCCGTTAAGCCTATGTTGAGATAAATATGCTGTTGTTGCGTTGCCGGGTGAGTTTTCACTAGACGATGAATAACATTGTTTCTATGGGTTGTATTCAAATTTTTGAATTTCTCTTGAATATCTTTTGACAATGAAAGCCATGTCTTAGATAAATTGCTAAACCAAGTGTCCCCACCCTGTTCAGGTACTGTGATAAGATGAAATATGGAAATTGCTGTCGGATCAGCACGAAACGAACCATCCGAATGCCAGTACATACCAATATTTTCATAACCGTCTTCACTGTTATTTGCCAAACGGAATATTTCAGGGTGGTTTCGTAACTGAGACGGAGACCAGGGGAACGTTTCTAATTGACCAAATATACTGGAAAATCGTATTTGATCGACTGCGTTTAATGTGTTTTTTCTGAATAAAAGTAAATGATGGCCAAGCAGTGCTTGTTGCAGTTGTGTTTGGTGTCGGGTTGAGAGCGGTTTGCTGATATCAATGTCAGTGACATATGCGCCTAAAGGGCCGGTAAAAGGTTTGATTTCCATCAGTAAGCTCCTGGTGATATATTCTGTTAATAATTTAATATTGCTGTAAAAGGTTGTGCTACGGCATAAGGCTGCTGCTCTTTAGGTTGTATTCGTTTAAGTATTTGTTTTAATAAAGTGATTCAATACTTTTATTGGAGCGAATTAAGGATTAGCGTTCGCTTACAGGAACCCATTAAATTGGGCACGAATCCAAATTATTCTTTCACTTGAGATAAAGTTTCATCGGTAGGCTGTGGGGCATTATCTGGGGTGTACTTTTTGAAACTGGACATAATTGCTTTCTCTGTGTTGTATCGATGTTGTCTAAGTATTCGCTTTTAAAGTGGATTGATAAATAGGCATAATTGAATATGAAATATTCCTGCTAGGAATTAAATAAGAACCATAGAAACGAACCGCACTAGGCTGTCATTTTGAAAAGAGATCAACTGAAATTCCCTAAGATGGATGACCACTGGAATTGGCAATACTATGAAATAGCGTTAATTACCCAATGAGTTATTTAGACAAAATGATAAAGATTAAGATACTGAAGTCTTCAAGGATTAAGACTTTTAGCTCGCTGTGACTGCGGCTAAGAATAATTACCTGGGGCTATATCAGGTTTTATTCTTTTTTCATGATCCCATAGGACGACACCCAAGGATTTAGTTGAAATTCATCAGAAATAAATTCAATAAAGGCTGAAACGCGGTTGGGTAAATACAAGCGGCTGGGATAAATCACATTGATCGGCAAAGGTTCTGGTTCATAGTCATCCAGGAGGATCACCAGGCGGCCACTACTGATGTCTTCTGCAAAAAGCCAAATAGGTGATACGGCTATACCCAAACTGCTCAAGACCGCCTGTCTTACGCCTTCTGGGCTGTTAGTCTGAATTTTTCCATTTACCTCGACATCGATACAGGGCTCGTTTTCTTTTTTAAATCCCCAAGTTTTGAAGTTAGAGATACATTGGTGTTTTGACAAATCAGTGGGTGAGTTCGGTGTGCCTTTCTTCTTAATATATTCTGGTGTTGCGACAGCGACACGCCTGGCCGTACCTATCCTTTTAGCAATCATACTACTGTCAGTTAACTCGCCTACACGTATGCTTAAATCCATATTTTGCTCGACTAAATCGACAAAACTATCGGTAATGTTGAGTGAAACTTGAATATCGGGAAAGCGCTCTGTAAACCTTTTCAGATTAGGAAATATGGTTTTATGGCTAAGTGAGGTTGGCGCTGTAACTCTAATTAAGCCCGAAGGAATGGCGGTTTTATCAAACTGAGATTCACATTGCTCGATGCGTTCCAGTATTTCTCGGCAGTCATGGTGGTAACGCTTGCCTTCATCAGTCAAACTGATTTTTCTGGTTGTACGTTGCAGTAATTTTACGCCCAGGTATTTTTCTAACCAGGAAACACGCTTACTAATGGATGATTGAGTGGTATTAAAGGCGTTTGCAACAGTGGTGAAACTGCCTGCATCAACGACCTTGAGAAAGGTCTCCATACAAGATAATTTATTCATTGTAATGAGCTCATTAAGTCCTGGTTGGAATAAGTTAAATTCTAATGGCTTTGTTTATTCGGTGGCAAGTTTTATTCAAACTTAACTTCTATAATTACTTGAAAAATCTAAAATAGTTGCTAATGAACAACTAAGGCTATTTTTGAAAGTGCGATCAAGAATGCGAAGTCAGTAATAAATGCAAGGAAAATGTGACAAATCAACGATATTG
>CAZOBX010000038.1:0-28873 GCA_964578045.1 uncultured Kangiella sp.
GCTTATAGCCTTGCCCTTCGGGTGCTCAGCTAAAAAGCCTGCACCGTGTTACAACGCTTGGTAAGGGCTAGCCATTGCCTTCGAGTTGCGCCTTGTTCAGGCATTTTAGCTGAGCACTGGAACCTGCATTTTGAGGTAGCACGGGTATAAATCTCGCTTTATCTAATCCTAGCCATTCTAATGCGGTACCGTGCAATAATCTTGCGCGAGTATTTTCATTATTTATAGTTTCATTAATTAATTTGCCGGGCTCTAATTCGCCCAATGGAAAGGGATAATCGGATCCCAATGCCAAACGATCGGCGCCCATTAGTTCAACGAGGTATTTAAGCATTGGTGCGTCGTGCACTAAGGTATCCAGATAAATTTTCTTCAAATATTCTCTGGGATTAATATTGTTATCTTTTGCTACCAAATCTGGTCGACAATCAAAACCGTGTTCAATTCGGCCGATGGTCGACGGAAACGAACCGCCGCCGTGAGCAAATGCGACTTTTAATTCCGGCAGTTTTTCAAATACACCGCCAAAAATCATCGAACACATAGCGAGTGAGGTTTCTGCTGGCATGCCCACTAACCAGGGCAACCAATAATCTTTCATTTTATCGCTTCCCATCATGTCCCAGGGATGGACAAATACAGACGCGCCTAGATCTTGCGCGGCTTCAAACACCGCGAACAATTCCGGCGCATTTAAATTCCAGTTGTTTACATGAGATCCGATTTGAACCCCCGAAAGGCCCAGTTCATTCACGCATCTTTCTAATTCTTTGATAGCTAAATCGGGCGACTGCAAGGGAATGGTTCCGAGTCCTGCAAAGCGGGTAGGGTGGGTGTCACAAATGCCAGCGATATGATCGTTAAGTAATTTAGAGATGTCGAGTGCATCGGCTGCCTTCGCCCAATAGCTAAACATGACCGGCACCGTGGAAATCACTTGAACATCGACTTGATGTTGATCGCATTCTTTCATGCGAACTTCAGCATCCCAACAGTTGGCGTCGACCTCGCGAAAGAAATGATCTTCTTTCATCATGCGTGCGCAACCGCATTTATGGTGGTCCAGATGGATCCAACCGCCATAGCCGTATTTTTCTTTCAGGTTTGGCCAGTTTTTGGGCAATATATGGGTGTGAATGTCGATAGTTAGCATGTTATTCAAACTCGAATTTATTATGTGGCATTATGTCGCCGCAGTTATCACAGGTGCGTAATTCTTCACTGGACAAAAAGCGATCGAAGACTGCGCCGAAATCATTTTCGATATCCTTCAGCGGAAAAAACTCTTGATATAGTTTGTGATTACACTTTTCACAAAACCACATTAATGCATCGGTTTCTTCAGGACGTCTAACTTGTTCAATCACCAGCCCAATGGAATTTTCAAATCTCACCGGCGAATGGGGCACTTTGGGTGGCAGTAAAAATATATCACCGGCGCCCAGCCGATATTCAACAACCCCATTATCCTGTTGAGTGCGCAGTAACAGTTCACCTTCCAGTTGATAGAAAAATTCCGGTCCTTCGTTTAAGTGGAAATCTTTTCGTCCATTTGGCCCGCCAACCACCATGATGATCATATCGCCATCACGATAGACTTCTTTATTACAAACCGGGGGCTTCAACTTGTCGCGGTTTTCGTTGATCCATTTCTGGAAATTTAATACTTGCATGGGGGCGCTCATAATATTTTCCTTTCTTAAAACATTAAAAAGACAATTTCACCACGGAGGCACGGAGGCACGGAGGTTAAGGTCAAAGCCATTAAAGTTTTTCTCCGATTCCTCCGTGGTGAATAAATAGTTTTTTGTTTTAATTAACTGTCGCAATACACTTTAATTCAATCGCAATGGGTGTGGGTAAACAGTTAATTTCTAAAGTGGTACGACAAGGCTGATTGTCGGCAAAGTATTCTGCGTAAATCTTGTTGTATATCTTGAAATCATCTTTCATATTAGTGAGAAAAACCGTCACATCCACTAATTCCATCCAACTGGAACCTGAGGCTTGTAGAATCGTTTTGATATTATCGAACACGCTACGGCATTGAACTTCAATGTCATAGGCTTTGATCGAACCATCTGGGTTGAGAGTGACACCTGGAATATCGCTAGTGCCTGCTTTTCTAGGACCGACACCGGATAAAAATAATAAATTACCAACTTTTCGGGCGTGAGGATAAGCGCCAACAGGAGCCGGGGCTTTGTCAGTACTGATGGATAAATTTGTGGTCGTTTTTGATCGATCAGAATTCATAGTATTTTCTCGTAACTCATTGATTTTATTCATTCCAATAACATGAGATGCGATCAGCGAATTCGGACTCTTTTATTGGGAAACTAAAGTAAGTCTGTAATTATTCGTTATTCAATTGAGAATAGCACAATTACCAGCGACAGGAGAAAATTGGCTAATTGAGGATGAATTTGCAGCCACAAAGGCTTGCAAAGATATTAGAGGAGGTTTTTGGCGCGTCTTTTAAAAACATATGTGCTCAAAAATAGGTTAAGCCAGGAATTAAAGGTCAGGTTGCCATTCTAATCATCCTGGTGGTGTAAAGTAAAGCTCATTCGTAACTATAGGGGTTAAACCCGGAAAGCCGCAAAATGCCTCACTTATTGCTGTAGCCCATTAATTACAGTTCGTGCGGAGCTAGAGGGTAAATAACGTTCCATTATTATCTATCGTTTATGACCTATGTATAGCCAATTCTGACTGATACAATCCTCTCTTTTGTCGGAGGAATTCCTGAAAAACCAAGGAAATAACTTTTACTCTGCACGATCAGATTCATGATTAACATCATCATATGTCGTCACCTTATCAAACTCAAACGGATCAAAGCCTTCTAGGCACGCTACGTTGAACCCGTACTGATTGGGGTTAGAGCGCATTTGATGATATGTATAGATACCACACACCGAGCAGAAATAGTGCTTTGCGGTCATAGTATTGAATTGATATAGCGAAAGGAACTGTTCACCTTCTGTAATTTTTAATGCTCCCAAAGGAACAGACGCCATAATAGTGCCACGTCTACGACACATGGAACAATTACATCGACTTAATTCCTGAAGACCACTTGGTAAGTTGATCTCAAATTGAACGCTTCTACAATGGCAAGATGCATTGTGTAGGGAGTTAATATCCAATTACATCCATCCTCTTCCTACAAAGTTGCACTCTGGAAGTTTTAGTGAGTTATAACGCCGCAATCATGCGCTTGTTGCCTGCATTGCTTTGTTATTGGCTTTCAGCCTAATAGTATTAAAGAATGCACTTGGATCTTCAACATTCTTGAGAATTTCTTGATTTGGAATGCATTCATCAGGCAAGAAGTTAACTAATTCAGGAGCTGGATCACAAAACAAAATATCAAACGCAAAACGATCCATACCGTATATACCACGGTGTATCATATTCGCAGAAAAAACCAGTAAATCTCCAGCTTCTAGTTTAATCCGAATGCCTGTAGATATGTTCTCACTGTTTATTCTGTTGTTATTCTCTAAACGAACTTCAAGCTCTTCCTCAGAGTCCCATCGATTATGTGTACCAGGGACTAGCTCTATACCAGACTCATCTACAAGCGGGATGCGAAAATGCAGTACTGTTGATCCGTTCAACGCTTCTTTTTGTTCTTCTATAGATAAATGATATTGGGGATCTCTGTGCCAATAATTTTTTTGATTTTCGTTAACAGGATTAAAAAATAACTGTGTGCCCATAAATGCTGGACCTTCAGGTATTACAGTAGCAAGAATGTTCATGACATTAGTAGAACCAATGAATTTGAACAGCTTTTGTCTATTGGAGTCATCCAGATACGTTGTGCCAGTTATGTAAGCACTATTTATCGCCTTTTTAGAATAATGTTCAAAATTTTTCTTTTTCCAGGATTTATGAAACTCTTGAAGTACGCTATGTAGCACTACAAGTTCGTTTTTCTTGAATAAGCCTTTTACAATAAAATAGCCATTTTCTTTATAGTCAGAAATCATATCAGTACCAATAATGCATAGTTAATTTGCGTGTGTTTTTGGCACGTCGAATTTTAAACGTTTTGTTATACGTCGGAATTGTCATGTGCTTCAATACCTATACTTATTTTCAGGATATTTCTTCTTGAGCACTGAGATTACTTTCAGATCGATAATTTCCATGCAACGAGCTAACTCCCTCTTCACTGTCGACAAATCTTCTCCATCAAAAAGTATGGTGGAATGTAGTATCGCCTCGCTCGCTTTTCCACAGAGTCTATTCAGAGCGTCTTTGAATTCTTTTGCTTCTTTTTTATTCATTTTTTCCTACTAACTTTCAGAACCGATTTTTTCCTTTGAAGCAACTTGTCATACAGCTCTCATTGATATCGGGTGATCTTCTTTTAGTTGCAGTAAATCCCATAGATTGCCATATAAATCTTCAAATACAGCAACAGTACCATAATCTTGTTCTTTAGGTTCTCTGACAAATTTGATATTTACAGAGAGCATTCGGTTATAGTCTCGCCAGAAATCATCGGTATTTAGAAAAAGAAAAACTCTCCCTCCAGCTTGATTACCGACAAAGTTATTTTGTTCAGGCTTTGATGCCCGTGCCAATAAAAGCGTCACTCCTTTTGAACCAGGTGGCGAAACAACTACCCAGCGTTTATCTTGCTCGGGTTGATAGGTATCTTCGATAAGTTCAAACTTTAGTTTGTTAACATAAAAATCAATCGCTTCATCATAGTCTTTGACGACAATTGCTATGTGTACAATCGATTGTTTCATTATTTGAGTCCTACAATTTTAATTGATGTCTGCATATAACTTTAAGTTGGATAAAATCGTATAACGCTCGCAGTTGCGGGCAATTTGTAGCGAAGAATGAGCGGATAATTGATCCGACAACCTGCGCTTGTGTACGCCCGACATGAGCATTAACTAATGAGGTGAGAGTCCCCTTTAGGGTTATTAAACGATAACGCCTAGCGAATGGCAAGGGCCATCCGTGAGGAGCGGTCCGAAGGAAGCCGCTAGCACCAAGAGTAGGTCCCTTAAGGATAACTGCGAGCTGATGAACAAGAACATCATATGAGGCGTAGGCTGAAGGCGAGTTGGCACAAGATGCGGTTGCCTACATGGATGTCATAGGTAGGTACTTAAGGAATTTTTAAGTACCTACATAACAAATTGGTTCTAACCCATACTATAGAACACCAGAGACTCTATCTCGTTTTGGGTGAGCCCTTGCGGCGTTCTGGCTCAAAAAATCAAAGGCGTTGTTAATCTTCATAGCTGAATCCAGGCATCGCTGTGGCTTTTGAAATACAAGGCCTACAGCGATAAGTGCGACATTTTGCCGCTTTCTGGCTGGAACGCCTATAGCTATGAAAAGCCTACCCTCTCCCTAGCCCTCTTGGCAATTGCTCCTCGACAACTGCTCCTGCGTTGTTCTACTACCGTCCATCCCTGCACATATGCATCGCCTCAGAGCGCCTACTGTTGGTGCTCTAATGGCCTACATCCGGTAGGAATCCCAGAGAGAGGGGGATAAATCCGCTCGCTCGGGTATGGATAGATCGAAATATTCAATAAGTGAAATTAGCAATCGGTAAACTTCTCCCATTGCTAATAGCATTAGGCCAATATCGGTTTAAAAAAACTTTCAATAAATTGGAATATTCAAAAATTAGTCTCGTTATACCCAAACAACATACAATTTAAGCTCTGGATAGCGTAACATTTGATGGTTTCAGACATGACAGATTCGAACAGCACGCAGCTTCTTAATTCAAGCGAAACAGATAAGACGACAATAAAGGATTACACCATGCAGGTGTCGGAAGAATTCGATCAGTGCCGCAAGCAAGCCTTTGCCCTGGCTTTGCGGTTACTTAACAATCAGGATGATGCACTGGAAGTGGTGCAAACCTCGATTGAAAAAGGGCTTAATCATCCGGGCGCGCCAGCGCTTGATCATGCGGAATTTAAACCTTGGCTGTTTACCGTGGTTCGCAATAAGTCCATAGACATATTACGTCGTAAGAAACGTTTGCCCCATATTGAGCATGAGGAATACCACACCCAGGCGCCACAGAATTTGGAGCCGGATCGTTCATTGCAGCAACTCCAGTTGAAAGAAACCATTGAGCAAGCGCTCGAACAACTCAATGTGCAACAAAAAGAAATCGTATTACTTCGCGATTATCACAATTTTAGCTACGCAGACATTGCCAAAATACTAGGTATTGCAAAAGGTTCCGTTATGTCACGTTTACACCGAGCTCGAATGGCTCTGAGAAAAATCCTGGTGAATAAAGGTGTTTCTTTGGGAGGTCAGCAATGATTGAAAAAGAACCCCAAAAGTCGGTTTATCAGAAACCAATTTCTGAGACGCAGCAATCCAATCAATCTGTCGATCCGTCGACCATCCAAAGTCAGAGTATGTTAAATAGTAAATACGAATTATTGTCAGGTTATCTGGATGGCGAGCTAACTCAGCAGGAAGCTCAAAAAGTCATGTTGTTATTAGAAAGTGACATTGAATACAAACAATTGCACGATGAAATGGTGGCCATGCGACAGGAGGTACAGTCGCTCAGTCTGCAAGACAGCGAGCTGGAACATCTGGATAAACTTTTTCAAGAGCCGGTGGCCAAAACTTCTCGGATACTCGGTTTTGCATTAATTGGGATCAGTTCTTTTGTTTTGGTCGCATTTACTTTGTATTCCGTTTTTATTAATGAAGCGATCAGCCTGTTAGTCAAAATTTCAACGGGGTTTCTTGGGGTTGGCGGATTAGCTTTATTATTTAGCGTATTACGCCAAAGATTGATCAGCAGTAAGAAGGATAAATATAATCGGGTAAAAATATGAGCAGAGTAATCCTGGCGACAAGCGAGCATATTTACGGCAAGAAAATAACTAAACACCTTGGACTTGTCAGAGGGACTAGTATTCGAACCCGTCATATCGGTCATGATATTTTGGCTAAGTTACGCGGTATTGTTGGTGGAGAAATTCACGAATATACAAAATTAATGGCTGAAAGTCGTGAACAAGTTTTAGATCGGTTAATGGATGACGCGCGCGAGATCGGTGCTAATGCGGTCATTGGTTTGAGATTTTCCACTTCACAAATTGCAGTTGGTGCGGCAGAACTGATGGTATATGGTACCGCCGTATTTGTTGAAGATGCTGATGATCTTATTGATGAACGGCCGGCGTGACAAATTTGGCCGCGGGCTAGGAGCTTTAGGCGTTCTCTCTTAAGGCGGTAGGGATGGAATGAGTGTGAATAACCAATAGTAGGATTACCAATGAACCAAAGCAACCAATTGACATATGTTTTCCTAATCCTCGTTGCTGCCTTAACTGGTATCGCATTGATTGTTTACGGCATCGACCATTTCGACATTGATCCGGGTGGGATCATAGAGCCGCAAGGTGAATTTTCTTTAGGTGCGAGCAGTAAACTCGGTTGGATATTAACATTCGGGTTCTTCATTTTGTATTTGCTGTTTTTTTTGCTTAGACGTTTGTATTACAAAATAACCGGTAGAGGGTAATCGCTTTATTACCTTGCAAATTTGATAGCTTCCCTCTCGGCAATTGCTTCTCGACAACTGCTCCTGCGTTGTTCTACTACCGTCCATCCCTGGACATATGCATTGCCTAATGGCCTACATCCGTGTAGGAATCCTCAACCCTTATCTCAGAAGGAGAGGGCTAAGTTCCCTCCACTTGGAGTTTTTATCTTATCCCAAGTTGAGGTTAATCATCTTTCCGCTTATATCGATATTTCAGTTCCGGCGGGTCAAAATTCAGTTTAGGACCCTCTTTTTCACAGTTACCTAGCAAAGACCATACGTTTTGAAATGATGCAAAGGGTTTATCTTCCGGGACAATAAAGCAGTTACCATTAATTCGGACTGTTGTAGCTCCACCAACCGGCTTAAATTCGAAATATTCGTTCTCTTTTTGTAATTGCCTATAACCGACAATTTTTTCGCGTTCGAACTTCTTTTTTCGAATTTCCTCAATCTGTCGACGTAATAGAGGATTAAATACTACCGTGCCATTATTAAAGGCTTCAGGAGCTGGTTCATATATTTCAACATTTTCATCGTAAACAAGCGGATCTAATTCAGTTGCAATATTGTCCGTCTTTTTGTTTGTCTTGGTGTTTATTTTGGGGCTGTTATCATTTTTTTGTTTGACGCTTGGTTGATTTATTTCAACTGTTTTGACTGCACTAAATTCGGTTTTTTCGATAGTCTTTTCGACAATGTCTTCTCTGACTGGTTGGATTTCTTTTGTAGTGACTATTTTTTCCACCACATCGTTTTTAGAGTTAGTAATGATCTTGACTTTGAATGACCGGGAATTTTCTTTAGCGAGTGAAGGTTTTTGTTTAGGCTGCTCAAGGTAGTCAATGATGAAGGATATAAGTAACAGATGAAATATGATCGAAACAATGATCGCCGCATAGGTCGCTTTTTGCCGGGTATGCAATGGAGGTAATTGGGCAGAAAATTCTGCCACCATTTCCAATTGAAATTCACTTAATTCGATATTTTGGGCGTTAACAGGGTAACAGAATTTCTCCATGGTTTTCTATATAGCCTGTGATTATCATCTGGGAATGGAATGAAAAAATTGCAATTTGATTGGCAAGAATCCAACATCAATATCGGACAGAGGTGATTAGAATAAGTTCAATACGGGGTCACAGTCTTTATTTGCAACTGATCGCATGGCTTTCTCTTGGTCATTCGCTCCGTTCTTATCCTATCGGGGATATCAATTTTGAAGCTTATAAAAAAGATGCATCGGTGACATAAACCTGACGATTTGTCTTTATATGTCTGGTCTGCATGTCATTATGTAAAGTAAGCTTGATATTTTTGAGCCGCCAATGTAAAGTGTGCTTTACAATATGTCAAAGGGAGTATACCTATGAATAAACCTGCATCCGATTGGGAACTACAGAACTCAAGAAACACACGTCATCTCGCCTATTGGACGGCAGCCTGGCTTTTATCAACAGCCTTGGCCGCCTTTGGTCCTAAAAGTATCTGGGAATTTAATACCTGGTTAACTATCTTCGCCATAGCGATTAATATTGCGCTGGGTTTTGCAATGATTCTGGCTAACAAAAGACTGTTAGAAGGCCTGGATGAACTACAGCAAAAAATTCAATTAGGCGCTATGGGTTTATCATTGGGCGTTGGCGTGGTGGTTGGGATTGGCTTTGAGCAGTTGGAAGACGCGATGCTTATTTCTTTCGAAGCAGAAATTTCACACCTTATCATCATAATGGCCCTCACCTATCTAGTCGGTATCTTCATTGGTCAGAGGCGCTACCAATGAAAAATCGATTGAAGGTACTGCGTGCGGAGCGTGATTGGACCCAAGCGCAGTTAGCGGCTGCATTAGATGTTTCTAGGCAGACAGTCAACGCAATCGAAAAAGGCAAATTCGATCCTAGTTTGCCATTGGCTTTTAAAGCCGCTCGATTATTTGAGATGGCAATTGAAGAGATTTTTCAAGATGAAGTCGTATCTTGATGTATTTCAAATAATCAGAATCATTCATTAAAAAGCGAATTGCATTTATGGCCTTTATTCCAATTCTTCTATCAGTTGTCATTCTGTCTTCGGAATTTATTCTGGATAGATTACAACCAAGTGAATCGATGATGAGTCTGTTGGTCATTTTATCGGTTATTTCTTCTTCGATATTGGTGAAATCCTTCGGTAAAACGGTCTGATGCACTTCAAGCTTGAGTCTAGGGCTTGCAGTACTAGCAAAACTAGGATAATTTATTGATTCAAATAGAAAAGAATTTGCAGGAATGAGTTTAAGCGAACATTCACGGTGTTGGCTGCAATCAGTAAACTCTAATAAATGCTAAGGGAAATCCTATGATCGGAAAATGTTTATGTGGCGGAGTTCAATTCGAACTTCGTGGAGAAATTCCAAACTTATACCAATGTCATTGTACTTTGTGTCGAAAGCAAGGGGGAACGTTTTCCAATGCAGCGACAATTATCCATGAAGATCAGTTTTCATGGACCTTGGGAAATGACTTAATTTCTTATTTCAAAAAAGACACAGGTTTCAGCTCTAACTTTTGTTCTAACTGTGGTAGCCCGGTCCCTAATCGACTGCGAGACACCAATCTATTCTGGATACCTGCCGGATTACTTGAAGATGATATTGGCCTGGAGATCGTGGCGCATATATATACTAAATCAAAAGCCTGTTGGGATATGATACCAACCACCGGAATACAATTTGATGAAATGCCGAGTGTGGAAAAATTCCACGATGTTTTGAAGAGAAAAACGGACTAAATTCTGAATAGCCGGTTTAATCTAACCAAGCATCGGAGATATTAAAACATGAGCGCAGTTAAGGATTTTATCTCAAAAATAGAAAACAAAACCAGAAGCTCTGATGGTTTAGAACTACTTACAATTATAGAAGAAGAATCAGGCTATAAACCACGTTTAACCGGTCATATTATTAGCTTCGGTCAATATCATTACAAATATGAAAGTGGTCTGGAAGGGGACGGCGCAGTAGTTGCCTTCTCACCAAGAAAACAGAACCTTGTGGTATACATTATGCCAGGGTTTTCGAAGTACCAGAAATTATTAGAGTCACTAGGTAAGCACAAGAAAGGGAAATCATGTTTGTATATCAACAAACTCAAGGATGTGGATATTAAAATATTAAGGAAAATTGTAAAGTTATCAGTTAAGGAAATGCAGAAAAAATATGCCTGCAAAAACGTTACAGGCTGTGCTTAAATCCTAAAGAAAATGCGCCTATTATTTAAGCGTAACCGATAGACTTCTATGAAGCGCAAAATATATTTTCTCCTTTGATGATGACAAACTCGGGTTATTTTCATGGTCCAGAAGATAATGCTGCCAAACTTTACATGTCAATTGATGAGGGCCACGAAAGAGCGCCTTACGTATCTCGAGACATTGGCTTTGGCGCATCGGCCATTTATTCAACGACTGACGACCTTGTGAAATTTTCAAGAGCTCTCTATTTTGGTGATTTATTAAACCAGTAAAGTAAAAAACTTCTTTTGAACAAACACTCGAAAGACAACAGTAATTTTTACGGTTATGCTACGATGATGGTCAAATACTGGTCCGAAGATGGAACGAAGTTTCATGAATATTATGGGCATAAAGGTGGTCCCTCTTTAGGTGTAAACACTCTTCTCGCCGCCAATAAGAATAATGGGAATATCACCATTGTTCTCTCAAACCTCCAAACGACTAAGCCGGAAGATGTTTTTTATCAGATTCAAGAGGCGATATTTCTTGAAGCCGAAAATACTGAATTCAAACTAAAAAACGAGAAAATCCAATCGATTTCTAAATAAGTACGGCCAGTGTCTAGCTGCGCGGGGAGTGAGCTTAACCACTTCAAATTCATCGGTGAGTATCGTTCCAAATTGATTATTCCGCTGGACTGAAAAAATCAGCCAACGCTGAAATAGTTGATAATTTATTAAATTGTTTTAGAGGCTCTGACGTTAAGGCCGGTTTTTTATCTTTGACTGTTTATGACCCAGGCTGTGTGAAAACGCAACTTAAGAAAATTAGAACGCGTCGCTACGTGGATATTTTGAAAAATCATACCAGAATCTACTACCAATTTTAATCTCAAGCACATTTTAAAACGAAATATGCAGAAAATATCTGTTGGTTTTTGTTTTCACACAGCCTGGACCCATAAGAGTGGGTCGCGACTTCTATTGTGAAAGGCTCAAAAGTCCGAATAACAGCCTTCTAAGGATATGTATTTGAACGGCTGTTTCTGCAAAAGATGCGTTTGTTATTTTGTTCTCTTAATGGGGCCAAGCGCGGACATTAGATTTATTTCACTCTACCCCTATTATTCAACAAGAAAAAGCTTTGGCACTTAGAATAAGACAGAATGATTAGGCTCATAAGTACAACAACCTTGTCACTGCATGGCAAGACTGGATACGTACCGGCATTGCTAAAATGATTGAAACAACAGGCAGTCGAACGCGATTAAATATTGTGGGTACAGTCAGGTTAGGTCATTTATCGGAGACCATTAAACATATCTACATCAGTAGCAATACAATTCATTATCTTCCCCCTACAGCCCCACTTTAAACCCAATTGAACGGCTTTGGAAAGTGATGAGTGAACATGCTAGAAATAATCGTTAATTTGCAACAGCAAAAAAATTAAGCGGAGTATCAATCATTTTTTGATGTTACTTTGCCATACATTGGTGCTCCTTTAAATGACAGGATCAATGATAACTTGCAAAAGTTTCATCCTGCATCTTGAAGTACATTAAGTATAAAAATACCTTATTTCTTATTATTATCGTATTTTAGTCTTTCCTTAATCACGTTTGCTCCATTCTTTTCAAACCAATTTCTTAAATGTTCAAAAATAGGTTCTAGGCTACGCCCTAATTCAGACGTTTGATACTCTACTCTAGCAGGAATTTCATCATATTCATTTCTTATAATGAGGCCATCTCGCTGAAGTGCTCGTAATTGTTGGGTTAACATCTTCTTGGAAACCCCAACAATCTCTCTTTTTAATTCATTGAAACGCATTGGCCCATTTCTTAGTATCCAAAATATCTCAGGTTTCCAGCAACCAGTGAATACTTCGAGTGTATCTCCAAGTGGACAAGAGAACATACGTTTTATCTTTGTCATAATACAGCCCCATTAGTTTAGTAGGTTACTAAAAAGTGACTAATTGACAATATATTTCTATAAGCAAATAATGTCAATAAACCTGTATTACGCACCTAGGGTAGACTTTAAGGCCGTACTGAAACTATTGCAATCGGTGTTTACAATTATATTTGGAGATATACCTTCATTACATCGGGTTTAAACAATAACTATGCTGGCGGAACCAACTTACATTGTTCCAGAATCCATTAGCACAGTCATAGATCAATTGGTAATTTTGCCAGTTCCATCGTAGTGCCAAATTTATATTTACTTATTGAGGATACAATATGAAAACGAAAGGTTTGAAAAAAAATGGAAGAATAAATCAGTTATTAATTATTTGCATGGCAAATATTCTGAGTTTTTCTTTAATTTTACCTAGCTCTTATGCCGCCACAGGTGAAATTATTCAATCCGTCGGTGCTTTATCTTTTAGTCCGGAAGGCACTTTATTTGTCGGTGATAACATAGCAGGCGCAATTTATGCCTTTGAAATGGGTAAAGGTACCGCACCGAAAAAATCCAATGAATCCGCTAGAACTGCTGACTCATTTTATTTTGAGAAGAGCACGCTGAAGACAGCTAAAAAATCAGATCCAGTCAACATTGATAATATTGACGCAAGAATAGGGAGTTTACTTGGCATAGGCCAACACGCCATCAGGATAAATGATATGGCGGTGCATCCTGTTACCCAGGAAATATATTTATCCGTTACAAGAGGTTATGGTTTATCTGCTATGCCCGCAATTGTTAAAGTTAATGAAGCGGGAGCTTTGGAAAATATTCGTTTGAGCGATTTGAAATTTACTAAGCATTCAATAAAAGATATGCCGGATGGCAGTAAGCAATTTCGGACTAGAGGTTTTATGGAGCCTGCTACAGCAAAAGATATAACAAAATCTCAGAATCCAATGAGTATATTGGCCATCATGGATATCGAATTTTACAACGGAGAGATTTTTGTGGCAGGAATCTCTAATGAAGAGTTTTCCTCTACTTTACGACGTATTCCGTATCCATTTACAGGGAGTCAAAGCTCAAGCAAAATTAAAATGTGGCACCTCAGTCATGATATGTATGAAACAAGAGCACCTATTCGCTCTATGGTTGTGAAAAACTTTGCTGGCACAGATTACATAGTTGCTGCATATACTTGCAGTCCTATAGTGCTCATTCCTTTAGATGAACTTAGGGATGGGGCTTCCGTCACAGGCAAGACGATTGGCGATATAGGAAATGGGCAGCCCATCGATTTAATAGTATTTAAAAGTACGATGGAAAATAACAAAGACTTTTTGATGGTAACGAGTAATAGTCGAGGACCGCAAATTATGCCCATGGATGAATTATTTGTCGCTAAGGGTTTTACAGAAGAAACATTGAAAAAAGGAATGAAATATGATCCGCTAGGAGGATACCCTTATGGTCCTATGGGTTTCACAAATATGTTTTCTGGATCTTCACTACACATGGATCTTCTTAATGATAAGTTTTTTGTCTCCATAACTCGAGATCCCCAATCTGGTAGTCTAAATTTAGAATCGCTTCTGACCTTTTTTCCATCTAATATGAAAAATATTTATTCAGAGTATGATTTTCCCAGTGTAAAAGTTCCACAGTTGTAGGACATGAAATTACATCTTTTTCAATTATTTTTTATTTTCTTACTATGTGTTAATTTTTTGGGGTGTGCTCAAACACCTCAAAGGCTGGTAATACCTTACACTGATGGTAATAAAGAGTCATTTGTATTCCTCCCGATTGATGTTGAGGTTTTTTCAAAAACAATTAATTGGAAAAATCACTTCTCGGTCTATGTTGATAATGGTCATGAATGCTGTAATGGAAGGGTTCCTATACAAGGGACCTACAAAAGATACAAAGGGGATATTACATTTAAACCTGATTTTCCTTTCATGGAAGGGACTACTTATCGGATCCGAGTGAAATATGAATATATCAGCGATTCAAGGGACTTGAATTACAAACGAATTGCTGTACATGGGCATGATTACATTGAAATATTATTTACTCCGCAAGTGATGCGTTTTCATACGCCTACGGAAGTCGTAGATGTTTACCCTCACCTCAAAGAGCTTCCAGAAAACTTATTTCGATTCTATATTTATTTTTCTTCGCCCATGCGCAGTGGTTTCTCAAGTGAATTTATTAAACTATTTAATGAGGAAGGTCGCGAGGTTAAGAATGTATTTATGCAATTTAAACAAGAACTATGGAGCCCTGATCAGAAACGATTGACACTATTGTTTGACCCAGGTCGAATTAAACGCGGTGTAAGCACAAATATGGATCTTGGTGCAGCCCTAGTTGCAGGGAAAAGCTATAAATTGATGATAAGTAAGCAATGGCAAGATGCAACCGGTAAACCACTAAAGGCGAACTTTAATAAGGTATTTCAAGTGGTTTCAGCTCTTCGTACCCCTCCGGACCCGCAACAATGGAAATTAAGCGTGCCGGCAGAAAATTCATTTGAGCCAGTAAGCCTTCATCTTAATCGCCCGTTCGACCATGCCTTACTAGGAAAAATGATTAAAGTCATGCGGGCAGGTGAAATAGTTGGGCGGACCATAGAAATCAACAAATTGGAAATGGGTTGGCGGTTTATACCGGACTTTCCATGGAAAAAGGGAAATTACACCTTAGTAGTTGATTCTACATTAGAAGACGTAGCAGGCAATAATTTGCGTGGTGTATTAGACCGTCCTGTAGAAAAAAAGTTGAATGAAGCGAATAGCATTCACATACCATTAAAAATTTAAACGGTATAAGTCACCAGTTGAGTGTAGATATTCCTTGGTGGGTTTTGCTGAATCTTTTAAACACGATACCTCCTGACTCATCAGATAACAAAGATTTCACTTCCAAATTTATTGAAAGTATTAATACAGAACATTAAATAGGTGTATAGATAAAGATGAAAAAGAAGTTGACTGAAGAATCATGTTCTATTTTATATATTGCTCATGGTGGAGGTCCTTTACCTTTGCTAGGAGATAAAAGTCACCAGAGTATGATTAGTTCTTTACAAGAAATAACTTCAACCCTAGCTAAACCATCAGCAATATTAGTAATAAGCGCTCACTGGGAAGCAGATAAAGTCACGATAACAAGTGGAAAAAATCCATCTTTAATATATGACTATAATGGATTTCCGGATGAAGCTTATCAATTTAAGTACCCGGCACCCGGCGATCCTGTTCTTGCTGAAAAAATATTTTACTTGCTGAAACAAAATGGAATTGAAGCAGAATTAGATGAACAGCGTGGTTTTGATCACGGACTATTTGTGCCGTTAAAAATAATGTTTCCAGAGGCAGATATTCCGTGCATTCAACTTTCACTCGTCAATAGTTTGGACCCTATCGAGCATATAAAAATAGGTGAAGCATTGTCCGAATTAAAACAAGAAAGTTTGTTAATTATCGGATCAGGGATGTCGTTCCATAATATGAAAGGATTTTATAATTTATCTACTCAATCACAATTAATGAACAAATCATTTGAAGAATGGTTGACTGACACATGTTCAAATCATGAGATTGATAGGACTCATAGGCTAGAAAATTGGGGGAAAGTTTCATCAGCTAGATATTGTCATCCAAGGGAAGAGCATTTATTACCGTTGCATGTTTGTTATGGAGTTTCGAAACAGGCTTGCAGAGAAGTTTTTGAACTAGAAATAATGAACAAGAAAGTAACCATGTATCTTTGGTGACATGATGCCAACAAGCCATTTCACCGAACTTGCTATGCTCGCGCGGTGAATGCAACTTTATTATAAATCGAGGATAAAAATGAAAGTATTAATAACCGCCGCAAATGGAAATCTAGGTAGAGAAATTGTTTCTCAATTATCTACAAAGGTAAATGTTATAGCCGGTGTAAGAAATCCTGACTATTCTGAGCCAGATACTCAGGTTGTTTATAAGAAACTGGATTACGATATTCAAGAGACATACGCAGATGTGTTAGATGGGGTTGACGCTGTAGTGTTACAAGCACCTCCTTTAGATGAAGAGGTTTTTGAACGTTTAACACCTTTCATTGACGCAATTAAAGAGAGCAACATCAAACGGGTTATATTTAATAGTGCTTTCGGTGTGGATCATAATGATGAGGCTCCATTACGTAAAATTGAACTAAAACTTATCGCTGACGGATTTAATTACGCCATTATACGTCCAAATTTCTATATGGAAAACTTTTCGACAGGTTTTGCGTCAGCAGCATTAGCACAAGAAAATATTGTTGTTGCTTCAGCAGGTGAAGGTCAATTATCATTTGTATCAATCCAGGATGTTGCAGAAGTCATTACTGCGATGATCATAAACCAGGGCCATGATGAAACAGAATACAACCTAACAGGAAGTGAGGCTTTATCTCACACAGCTATTGCAAGCATATTGAGTTCGGCCTTGGGGGAACCTGTACATTATCTATCTCTTTCGCATGAAGAATTTAAGGCAAGAGAAATAAAGAATGGCTTATCTGAATTGAGTGCTGATTTTTTAGATATGCTGTACGGTATAGCCGAACAAGGGCTTATGTCTCATATAACTGAAGATATAAAACAGATTTTGGGAAAGAAACCTGTTTTGTTTAAAGAAGTGGCTTCAAAAATCCAGAATAGAAGATTATTGTATTAATAATTATATCCTCACATGGATGTGTATAAGAAGTATTAAACCCCTCTATTTACCCAATTTGCTATAAACAATATGATTCTGACAATCACTTATTTAAGTTGGGTCAACCGTCAAAAAAATGCAAGTCAGTTTCCTATGGTAATGACACTACTACACAAACAAGATCACCTGACCCAATGCCCGCTTTACACTCAAACTGGTCTTACCCCGATTTAATGGACGGTTACAAATAGGTCACTGTTTATTTCCTCAAAAGTTGCAGGGCTTAAGTTATTACAATAACCGTGTCGACGCTTTCCATTATAAAAGCATTCAATGTACTCGAACAAGTCGGCCCGTGCTTCTTCTCGATTTCGGTCGATAACCCGGTTAACTCTTTCTCTTTTTAGTAGACCAAAGAAGCTCTCTGCAACGGCATTATCATAACAATTTCCAATGCCACTCATACTGCATTGGATGTGATACTTTTCCAATTCATCTCTGAAGTCATCACTTGTATATTGGGCGCCACGGTCTGAATGATGGATTAACTTACCTGTTGGTCGTCGCATGGCAATCGCCATTCTGAGGGCATCAATAACCAAATGTCGACTTATCCAACGACTCATTGACCATCCCACGATTCGTCGTGAAAACAGAACCATGACTATCGCTAAATAAAGCCATCCCTGATTCGTTCGAATGTAAGTGATATCGGCTACCCAACATTGGTTTGGTTGATTAATGGTGAAGTTTTGAGCAAGCAGATTATCTGCCACAGAGTGACTCGGATTTTGTTTGGTAGTCACCTTAAAATGTTTCTTAGGACATCCGGATAGGCCGGACTCACGCATTAATCTAGCGACTTTGTTGAGACCGCAATGGTAACCTTCATCTTTAAGATCTAACCAGATTTTGGGACTCCCATACACACCACCGCTTTCCTCATGTAGGCGTTTAATAATAGGGATTAGCTCACGGTCTGTTTTGGTTCTTTTACTTTCGGGACGTATACGCCAAGCGTAATAACCACTCTTTGAAACACGAAGTAAACGACACATCATTCGTACAGGAAACTGCTCGCGACGAGTTTCGATGCATTGGAATTTCATTTCGACTCCTTTGCAAAGTAAATCGCCGCTTCCCTTAAAAAATCACGTTCCTTTTCAGTTTTGGCTAGTTTACGCTTGAGTTTAGTCATTTCCTCATCACGAGTATGCCCTTGCCCTGGGAAAGCATCGTCGCCTAACAATCGGAAATCATCCCGCCATCGCCGCAGCTGTCGCTCGCTTATTTCAAGTTCTTTGCAGACTAATCTATCCGTCACACCTTCTGCGCCAGCACGTTTAAGCGCTTCACGTTTGAATTCAGGACTATAACGTCTATAAGGTTTTTTTTGTTTCATAAAACACCTCCTAACCTATTAATAGGTCAATTTAAGGTGTCCATCAAACCGGGGTAAAACTAGTCAGCGGTCTTTCAACGCCACAATAAGTTGCCGAGACGAGCGCAGCTAGTTGAGGTCAAATTAAATGGTTTGTTAGACTGCACTTCGTGTAATTTCCAAAGTCTACTTGTATCGGTATCGACAAAATATTAACTATTACTTAGCTACAATCTGTTTTGACCAACGAAAAGCGTACCAAACAATAAGCACCGTAACGACAATTTCAAGGCCTACAACAATCTGATAGAAAAGCGCTGACCCAAAGAATGTCAGCACCTCGACCACCGTATAGACAAGCCCCAGCAACACATTCAACCAGCGGTTAATAGTTGGTGGGAGCACTGCTGATAAGAATATCATTAGAGCCGGAACCGCAAGTAAAATCGAAACAGCAACTAATATAATGTCGGTTGCTTCACCGAGAGGCCCCATCTGACCAGCGGCCATCCCCTCGATGTTTCCAGGCAAATACATGCTGAAGTAATCATTATAGATATACAGGAACATCAGGGACGTCCATAGTAATGCAAGTTTGATATTAACTGGCACCTGAAAATTTTCAAGTGAGGGGTTACCAATATTGGTCATATGTATTTCTCCTGCTAATCAATTAATTCTGAAGGTAATCTAACATGAGGCAGTTGCCGTATGATGATCACCGCTTCAATCGAAGGCATAACGAATTGGGATTTGCTCATCTGTCCGGCTACGGCCTAACTATTAAGCATTTAAAGATTATTAATATTCGTATATGCCAACTAGATGGTAATTTAACAGTTAGAAAAGCGTTAAATAAGGCCTATTGTGTGTCAATTTTCCTAATGTCCGTTTTGTCGAGACAGTAGCTCGTCATGAATAATCAACGAACGTCGGCTATAACAGAAACAGCGATCATGCTCAAAAACAAAACCATTTCCGCTTTGTGAACATTTCTACCATCAGGAGAAACAATCTCGATTTCGACAAGTTAGATTTTCAGTCATTGAAAGTCTTCAGAATGAGGGCTGCTGTACGAAATTATCAGCCATCTCAAGCTAGCTTTTCGACCGGCTGCAATATTGCAACAACTGCCGCTCAAAGAAGTACACTCCAACGTCTCTGAATCGGACAAAACACTCATTCGCAGTTTTTCCATCAATGACTCAAAAGAAATGAATAGTGTATTTAGGGTATGCTTCTTATAGCCCAAGATTTGGCTCTATAATGACAATTTATAATAGACCAGGTAACAAAATAGCAAAGTCTATTATAGGTTATCCGATCTGCTTCTATAATAGACCGATTATTGCGTAAGTGTTGGCAGTCTATTTTAGGTGTACTTATCTTAGACCGGCTTAATTTGGTGTAATTTCTGTAGACAGACCTTGGCTAATACAAATTGAATGAGTCAAATGTCCGAATCACGGTCATTCAGACTTGAGCATTTGAACGGCTGTTGTTCGATCTTAAGCAGACCTCTAACGCTGTAACAGTTCGCACACTCGATTCTCTCGAGCTGGCGGCAACCAGTGGAAGAGAATTCGCTCTTACTCTGCTCGACGAAACCGTTTCGGGATCAAATTAACTGCTTTTAGCGATGAAACGACACGACAATCGTAGAGTCAATAGATATTGAATTTACCTGGTGTAACGCCCATATTACGTTTAAACATCTGAATGAAAGCTGGTAGAGATTCATATCCCAAGTCCAAAGCAAATTGGTTGTGAGTTATCTGTTTTTATAATTTAGGTTTAATTTCTACAGGATTGATCAGTCGCTTCACTGGTCTTGTTAGCCGCAATCTTTTGATAGTCGACATTCCTTAGCAACTTATTCAGGCCTTGGCACGCAGTGGTTGGAAATGCAGCCTAGTGATTTACTTCGGGAACGATGAAAATTCCTTACGAATAAAATATCGGTATTAACCAAGATCTTAAAATTATGATGAAGATAGGGAGGCAGAAATAGCTACCACACTGTAGCTATTTTAGAAGTTTGTGTTTAGGTGAGTTACTAAGCAGGCCAATTAATTCGAGCAATTTTTACCTTTTTAGTTTCTAAATCAGTCCAGGTCATATAAACCGTATTACCATGAGAGGCGATAACAGGCATTCCATTGCGTCTTGAATTTTTTCCTTCGGCAACAGCTAACTTATCAACTAATTGACCTTTATTATTATATTTTGCCAACATTAGTTGAGTTGTTTTTTCGCCGACAGCAAGCCAACTAACAACAACATCACCCGATTTTAACAGTTCAATATCTACTCTGCTGTGCGTATTGCCGCTGGCCACTTCAATTAAATCACCAAACGTTTTGCCCGCAGTATCGGATATTTTTAAGTTAACCGTCGGTACATTATCTTCTAGAGTAAACCAGGCAACTGCCACATCTTCTTTGTTAGCGCTAATCGCCGGTCCGTTAACAGGACAGCCCGCTATTTTCCAACCGTCATTATGAATGTTGACAGGTTTAGTCCATTTTCCATCCACCTGACGCACAATGGATATATTGCGAATTTCTTCAGGTGTTCTATCGCGGTAAACAACAATGGGGCCATATTTACTGATTGCTGCACTGGTTGAGCAACAATCACAAGTAAGCTCATCTAATTCCCATGTTTGTTTACTTTCACCCTTAGAGTTATATATAGCCGCGCGCAAACTGGTGCCTCCACTCATTTTCCCATCAACTTTTTTGAAATTTCGAGCATCCAGCCAGGTTGCAAAAATGTCTCCATTTCCCATAGGTAGTAAACTTGTCATGCTATTTTCGCCAGGTGTGCCTTCAATATTAGCCGTGATAGTCTGGTTAAATTGTTGACCGTCGTTATCAGAAAAAGTGAGTTTGATATCACTTGAATATCCGCCTGCCGCACTTTTAACCGTGTACTGGGCAGCGATATTTTTGCCATCAGCTATTATGGAAGGTAGTGCAGCCCAATGTACCATCCAGTTATCTCCACCACCCACTTTTTTGGCTGGCGACCAACTGTTATTATTTAATTTTGAATAATAAAACTGCATTTCCTTGGTTTCTTTGTTGGACTCAACCCACGAAATATAAAGTAATCCATCTGGATCAGTATATAATCTCGAACCACCAGAGTACGCTTCTGATGGACTTGCTAAATGCTCAACTTTTCCAGGAGCTGCAATAGCTGTCAGGCTAAACAATAAACTAGCTGTCAATAATTTGAATTTAATATTATTATTTTTCATCATGGCTCCGATAATCAATGGTTTTTTTGAGTATTAAACTTCAATACCTGGCTTAAATTTAGATTTTTAATTCAGACCTTAAATTTTGGCGTCAACTTCTGATAATACCTTCATCAGGCTATCTTTGGTTTGTTCACCATAGAGTACTTTTAACAGCTTGTTATCTGGTGATAATATGTAAGTACAGGGCAATGCCACTGGATGTTGTAAATTCAGTTTTTCAACTTGTTCAATGGTAAGAATGGAAAATTCTATTCCCATTTTTTGTGCAATTTTGAGTGTCTTTGCATGCGGCTCATCATCAAAATTAACACCTAATACTTGTAATGATTTTTCAGCATTACCTAAAGACAGCTCATTCAATTCTGGGATTTCTTTACGACATGGGGCACACCATTGAGCCCAAAAATTAACCACCTTCCATTTATGATTGTCAATATTAGCTTCTTTTATTTCATTTGCGTTAGAGTCAGCATTAGATAAGGTCGAAAAAATTAACAATAAAATAATTAAATAACTTCTCATAAGACGATTCTTTCCTCGTAAAATACTTACTTAAACTACAAATGATATTGATGATTAAACTGGATTAATTGGGTTAACAAAACAATAATATTTAACGGAATATATAATACTTAATCAGTATTTACATCAACTCAAAGATATTTGCTTACACTTTAAGTTGGTGCTGTTCAGTTTTACAAGGATGTCTATCAGCACTCTATCATCTACCAATGACTGCAAAATGGAGTGGAGAGCTGCCCTTCAGTAACGACAAGTTATATGGCCTATGATTTGGGCCTGAGATTCTCAATGATTTTTGTGCTCACCCAGTAGATATTTGCTACCCCATCCTCTTCGTCTCTGCCAAAAAATAAATATTTACCATCTGGGGTGATACTCGGAGCTACTTCATCAACATTAGAATTTACTATATTTCCAAGGTCAATTGGATTTGTCCATCCTCCGTCTTTCTCCTTGAAATAGACATAAATATCGTCGTCTTTTCTTCTTTCATCTTCTTTGTTTCGAGCATTTACCAATAAATAATCTTGAGATGGGGAAATGAAACCGTGAACACCAAATTCAATTTCAACCTCCTGCACTTCGGGAAATTTACCATTGTTATCGGAGGCATAATACGTTTTTCCTGTTGACAAGCTGAAATAATAGAGGTCTCCGTTTTTCGCTTGATTAGGATAAAATACCTGGCCATCATTTATAGGTGAATCAAGTTTTATTGCATTGCTCCAGGAATTTTCTAAACGATTTACGTACCAAATTCTGGTGTCAGACAAATCTGAGTTAAGAGCTGTAAAATAAATCCTTTTACCATTAGGGCTGACGAACGGGTGTATTTCTTCATCTTTTTTCCCTTTAGTAAAATTTGCTCTCTTAATGGGAGCCCATTTATTACCTTCGAGTTTTGAGAAATAGATATCTGTTTCTTTGTCTTTATTATTGGCACCAAAATATACCTCATCTAAATCAGGAGAAAACGAAATAGCGCCTTCAAATCTTCCATTGATTGAAACAATACCGGGTGCGAAAACTTCAGGGATTAAGCCCGGCGGCTTTTGCCCGAGATAAGGACCTTCCAGGATTGGAAGTTCATCTCGACTATAACTTTGGCTACCTATAAACAAAATAGAAAGTAGCAGAACTATTAAAATACAAACACGCTTCATAATTTATCCTTATTTTGAAATCAACGAATTATTTAACTTCCATATTGAAGTCGCTTTCTATTGATATAACGTTTAAATGTGATTAAACAAGCGGTCAGTTTAAGCAAACCGGCTTTAAAATACCTGACGTCCTTATGACTTTTAGGTGATTTTAACAGCAGGTTTTTTTGACTAAATAATTTCGCTTTGAAATCAATTGGTTAGGAGCGTACTTATAATACTTCAAAAAAAGTACGGACCCAGCGCGCGTATTGATTCAATCACATTAATCAAATTTAAATAAGACTAGACGGCTGCTCTTGAACCCATAAGAGTCGTTGAGGGAATTAGTGCGAACGTCTCAGTTTCGGACTTTTGAGCCTTTCAGAACATTCGCGCTGACTGTCCGTTCATGGCACCGAAGAGATGTACGTTTCAAATCAAAGCAATAATTTAACTTGAGGGTCTCAGTTTGACCCAGGCTGTGTGAAAACAAAATAAAGTAAATTAGGTCATCATTTTTTACTAATGAACGCGTCTTAGATTGAATTCTGTAGAGGTTTTAACACTAAATTTTTACATGGCAACGCGTCGTGAATTTCATGAGTAACGTTTTCACACAGCCTGGACCCACAACAGCCAGTCGCTCAAGGTAGTTTGAAGGGCTCTTGTTGGTTGATACCCGAAAATTGGAGTTCAAAATTTACATTCACTTATCAGTTGACCTACATCCGTTCGATTTTGATTACGTAGTGCGTCTTTTCATCTTCGCCAATGTAAAACATTGCTTTAAATTTTTTAAGTAGTCCATCAGGTACCGAGTATGATGTACGACCCACAGTCTCAAAACTATTTGATTTTGGGGTGCGCCTCAAAACATTGAATTTGCGCTCTTTTCCAGCGGCTACAAGTGACGGCGGACCTTCAACTTTAATGGCTGACTTTAAATCATTAGCTATTTGCAAATTCATAGATTTTGAATTAGGGTTCCCAGACTTTGCCATTGTAGAAAAAATGGTTTTTATATCAAATTCTATTTCCATATTTATAAGTGCGAGCCAAGCGGCTTCACCTATTTCTGAGAAGTCAGAAGCATTGCCGGTCACGTTTTTCTGGGCAATCTGTTCCTCTACTTGCTGAAATAACTCAGCGAATGCTTCCCAAGAAGATTCAAGTTTATATTCGTTTAATGAACCAATAGGAACATAGCCAGGTGTTGATTTTAGTTTGCTAAAAATTTTCTGAAATTTTGCGTCGAAAGGCTCGTACACGGATCGTGTGATAATAAATTCACCAATCTCGTCTGCCGTTTCCTCGGGGAGAAGGCGCTTTACCTTATAGTCGACAACCACAGAAATTGACTCTGTTTTGCTAGTGATCTTACGTTCAACACGAAAATTAAATTCAGACCGTGCTACAACAAGATCCACTTTTGTCCCCAGTTTTACTTTGGATTCGGCTTTCGGAAAATGCTCCACGACTTGATAATCTGGAGCCCAAATTGATTTATACGTTACTTTACCGACTTTAAGCCCTAGTTTTTCCAATTCTTTCCTGGCGGATATTTCAGACATTTCAGACAAAGGTGATACTAGAATGAACTCACCTGTTTCAGGAATCCCTTCTGGAACTACTGGCAGTTGAGTATTCTCAATATTTTGATTCAGAATAGGCCACATTGCTAAAGTGATGAGCACGGTTCCTACACAGAAACAGGATATTCTTGTTACCAATGCAATCTTAGGAATCTTAATTTCCTTAATTTCCAATCCTCCCCCAATAAGGCCTGTAATTAATAAAAGTAATCCTGCGCCTATGAGCATTCCTGTTACGCTTGTTGGGATGTCCATTTGATCCTCCAATCTGACTTGGTGTCGCAAGTATAGTTTATCTTTACATTTAATACAAAATACCCAGCTAACGAGGGGGAGCTCACTTGGTTCATTATCCGTTTTTGGCACACAGTTGACGTTAATAGAAATTTTATATTTACTGCAATAATTGGGTAACTTTTTCGTTTAATTGGTTAAGGCGAATAGTTTTGGAATTCATATTTATGGAAAGCGGCATACTCTGCATTTTTATGGCAGTAGTCCTAAGCCTAATTCTTTTTAACGCTTTAGTAACGTATATTGTTCTGAACACTCATTTTGAAATAAAGGAGCGTCGTATATACCAGATTTTATTCGTTTGGTTATTACCATATGTTGGAGCTATCCTCGCAATCTATATAAACCGAGAAGACTACTTCGAGGATAGGCGACTTGAAAAGGTTGGAATTAACTCAAACATTTCCGACTTCTCTACCGCTTTTTTGACATGCTTTGAGAATACTGATGGGTGCATATGGTGCCTCCGAACAATTAAAGTTCTTGGATCTGTACTAATGCGTAAACTTGGGAATACCCATTGCTAGGTAAAGGACTTGCTTGCATTTGGTTCTTTTCTTTCCAAAGCGTAAGGCAATTCAACTCCGTTGATATTTTCTCTTCGGTCCTTTAAGTGTAATTGCTTTACAAACTCTAGTTGTTTAAGTAAATCATTTTTACAAGCTTCAGGTAGTGGTAGTGGTCTGTCTTTACGTCCTTTTCCCCTATTAACAGTAATTTGATTTCTATCAAAATCAATATCTTTGACTCTTAATCGATGCACTTCATTTTTTCTTAAACCAGTTCCATATATCACTTGCGCCATCAATTTTGGTAGACCGTTTATTTCATCGAGGACTCGTTTGACTTCGGGAACCGACAATACGACTGGCAAATTTCGGTGTGCTCGGGCACGCACCGCATTAATAGTATTTTCACCTAAAGGCTGCTCCAATACATGTTTATAAAGATATACCAATGCGCACAAAGCTTGATTCTGAGTAGCTGGAGCTACATTTTTCGTTACCGCGAGGTGTGTTAAAAACTGATTAACCTCATTAGATGACATGTCTTTCGGGTGACGAGGCTTGTGAAAATGAATGAAACATTTAATCCAATAAGCGTAAGTCTTTTCCGTAGCGTATGAATACTGCATGGTTCTGATCTTCGATCTAACCAACCACATAAGTTTGGGTTTTCCATTCATTTATTTCACTCTCTTCCTTGATGAGGATGAATTTAAAGCGACTTGCATGAGTAGTGTTTGTCACTTTTTTTGTAATTGAGACGCTTTGTGATTTTAAAGGGGAACAAAAAGTCTATTTGTATTCAATTACAGTAAATCTTATTAAATACAGAGTTGACATGGTGCGAGAGTTAGGTAAGTATCTGATAACTATTAACAAACCAAATGCAGTTAAACGACCGTTTGAGTATTAATGAGATTTACTGCATTCAATCAGATGTTATATTTCCTGAGGGCTCGAGCTATTAAGTTTATTTTATTATTTATTTTATCGAGCGTTTCATTTGCGAATGCGACGAATTTTGAATTTTTCGGGACTAACAAGCGTCTCAAGTACAATATTAAAGAAGTATCTTCTGAGATTTCGAAAGAATACAAAATCGAATTTCGTGTGACTTCACTTGTGGTTGCTTCTAAGGACTGTGGGGATAACTTCAAAAAGCAATTTAGAGCTATTGAAAATCTTGATGCTGAGTCAAATGGTCTGATATTCATCTCTGCTTGTGTAAAAGAAGAGAACGAGCATGGCTATCATACGAGCACTTCAGTAGCGCATAAAATTCTGAATGGTGCTAATGATAAGCTTCTAATATACTCTCCAGATGGTGATGAAATATACCAAGGTGAATACATTCAAAAATCTGATAGTATTCTTGAACTGATAAATGAATATAACCAGAGGTTGCAGTAGATTAATGTTCGCAGGCTCGCATTAATTACTGAACCAGGCGTTAACTCTAAGAGAAAATAAATGTTACCTAACCTTCTGAACGGATTAGCAAAGAAATATGAGATATATCGCAAGCCTACATGGCTTGTTCTTATACTTTCTCTATCTGGGCTAATCGCAACTTCAGCTATGGCTAGTGGACCAAGTTTTATTTTGACCTTACTTCAAATATTATTTGTTGGTGCTTTTGCACAATCATTTTTTATCATAGGGCTACTATATGGCTTTCGACAATTACACTCAGAACAAGCAATAATGCCATTGTGGAAGTTGGGGTTCCGAATAGGAGAGTGGGCAAACGCATTAATTGTATCGGTTTTGTTGCCCATGCCTGTTATAGCAATACCTATCTCCATAGTGTGGTACATTCTTGGAAAGAGTTAACAAAACAATGGAAATTGAAGCATTAAAAGGCATGCTCAATTTATTTTGGCGTTAGATAGCAATGCAAGTATTGAGGCAAGGCGTAGTATGATAACAAAACTTGAAAATTCGAATGAAATTGTTGCTAATCGAATTTATACTATTTTTCAAAATTCTTATAAAGTTGAAGCTCAACTTATTGGTGTTCTTGATTTTCCTCCACTATTACGAAGTGCCAAAGACATAGTTAATTCAAAAACTGATTTTTATGGTTTTAGTGATAATAATTGTCTCGCAGCAATTATTGAAATAGTAATCGAAGAAAAGCACTTAGAAATTCATAGTTTAACTGTCGATCCAAAGTATTTTAGGAAAGGTATCGCAGACAAATTGATAAGCTATGTTCTAGAAGCATTTGACTTTACAGATGCAATAGTAGAAACAGCTGTTGTAAATAAGCCAGCAATTAATTTATACAAGAAACATGGTTTTGTTGAATCTAAAAGGTGGACCCCATCACATGGCATTGAAAAACTGGCAATGTCGGTTCAATATGCTATCTAACAAATGCATGAAATGGATTCGCGAACCTGTCGCACTTTTTGTTTACGCAAAAATTCCACCAGAACCACTCACCACTTATGCTGGGCGTTGAGGCTGTACACAACATTGAAGAGGCACAATGAGAAACGGTCATATTTTAGATGGAGTTAGACACATTTTCAGTCGTCCATCCGACAAAGTAATCGGTTCCTGGCCTGATAACACCTATATCATTGAAACCGAGGCGGGTAAGATCAGAGTGCAAGATACAGGAGGTAAAAAGTCATCTTTGGTATTGGTTCCCGACGGACCTTGTGTCATTGAACATTTTCAAACTTTGATCACAGAACTATCACCTCATTTTAGAGTAATATGTTTCGATATGCCTGGTTTAGGTTTTTCTTATCCTAA
>CAZOBX010000038.1:28883-31793 GCA_964578045.1 uncultured Kangiella sp.
TCTTTTTCCTGTTCGAATGGCTTTATCGCAATTGCTGTGGCAAAAAACTACCCAGAGCGGATTTCCAGACTAGTACTGGCTCAAACACCCTCATTAGGAGCAATGCAAAATCAGTGGCTAGATCGCAATATGCCAAAGCCGATATGTATTCCATATATAGGTCAAGCGATAATCGCGGGGAAGTCTAACAAGTTTGCATCCAAATGGTTCGACATGTCACTTCCCAAAAATAGCCTACACAAAGAAAGTTTTGTGAAACACTCATTATCAGCTCTTCACTCAGGTGGCTGTTTCTGTCTGGCAAGCATTGTACAAGGTATGAAGCACGCTACCGACGATGAGCTATTAGGTATAGATATTCCAACGATAATGGTATGGGGTAACAAAGACTGGACGCACAAGAATACCAATTTTGAGAGCTTGCACGAAATTGTGCCTCACTGTGAAATATATGAATTTGATGGATGCGGCCACTTTCCATATTTAGAACAACCCAAAGCATTTGCGGCACTATTACAAGAGGTGTAATAATTACCTAACAAGCGCAGGCAGAAAGACAAAAGACACACATGATTTTTTCAATTGGGCGTTAGTGCGACAAGAAAGCTTGTCGAATCTTGCAGGGTGAAAGTCCCTGTCCGGCAAGGTCTAGCCAACTACCCGTATCGAGTGTTGCGCCTGAGGTGGTGCTTGGGAATTGTGAACCTTTTCCACCTGAAAAGAATTTTTTTCTCCAACAAGTGAACAAGACAGGTGAAGCTTACACAGAGAATTATATAGGCCATAGGGAGTGCGGTGCTCCTGAAGTGTTGTTTGATCGTTCCAGAAAATAGTGAGTTCTAGTTGACGAGGCTTGTAACGCCGTCGAAGCCCCTGCAAAGCAATCAGTTTGGCGCCGAAAGTAGGTACCGTGAGGCAAGATTGCCGAGAGCTAGCAGTGTTATAAAACCGTGGCATGTATAAAGAGATTCGGTAGGAACTTGTGAGATCCAAAGTAGCTCCCAAAGGATTGGGTAGGGTTGCCAAGTAAAAGGCGAGGCGAACGATGGCACTTTGGAAGTCGGATCAGCTCATAGTAGTCTGAGAGCGGGAAAGCCGTTTACATGGCGCCAACAGTAGGTGCTTTAGGCAAAGGGGCTGACGGTTATATTTTTGCGTACAAAAGATACATACTCCGGACATGTAGGGCTGGATCAAGTATGACAACTGAAGTGTCCGCAGTTACATTCGAGAAGTACTGGAATTCATGATAAATTTGGCCGGAATAGGACGAAGGTTTGAAGCTATGAATGGGTTTCGTGTAAAGGTATTTTTTTTCGCACGAGTAAATAATATAATCGAAGAGCCGGATGCGGATCAGTGTGGGGTCGCCTCGGTAACTGGGCGTTCTGCCGTGACGGCAATTTTGGATTGCACATGAAAATCAGGCAAGCAATAAAATCAGATATTGAAAAATGGGCTAAAATGCGAAGCCTATTGTGGCCTGATTTTCAGCAAGATCATATAAGGGAAATAAGTGAATACTTTAATGGTTCATCTATTGATATCGTCCATGCGTTTGTCATAGAGTGTGGAAATGGTTCACTTACCGATCGGGTTATATGTTTCTTAAAAAAGCTAAAGTAGTGTATAACAAGGCAAGGTAATCTGACGTTTCAAAATCACATAGGGGACACATATGAAAATCATTTGGTTAACAATAGTTCTATTCATAGGAAACACCGCTCAAGTGCTTAGTCAAGAATTTGGCATAGAAGAAAAAGCAATTATTACTCAAATGAACGCCTTGTCTGCATCAATGTATAGTGATGGTAGCGGAGTGAAAGGCTACGCGGTAATTCTTTCTCCAGATTATACTCGTTGGACCTCTGGGAATGAGATGATCAATGATAGAGTGACCTGGTTAAAAGGAATTAATGATTGGTTTGATAGCGGCTGGAGAATTGTTGAAAGCAAAAATAATATCTTAGAAATAAAGGTGCAAAGTGATTTCGCCTTTGTAAGGCGAATTGCCACTGAAACTTATGCTGGTCCAAATGATGAGAATCAGATATTTCAGTCGGGTGTAGCAGAAGTTTGGAATAAGAAAAATAATAAGTGGCTATTATTACAAGCAAGTATTTCTTCAAAACAAATAAAATAGCAAAACATAACCAATCTTTGTTGTGGAGAAGCCACAAAGCTCCGCGTTAACTATAGGAGGAAGAATGACGTATAAATCAATAAATTTTAAAAACAAGCTCAGCCTTTTTGATGAGAAGTGGTCCCCTAAAGTAATCGCTGAAATGAATGATTATCAATTCAAAATAGTGAAAATTGAAGGTGATTTCGTATGGCATGATCATAAAAATACAGATGAGACGTTTATCGTACTGGAGGGGAATCTCCGTATTGACTTTAGAGATGGAAGTGTGAATATAACTGAAGGTGAAATGTATGTTGTGCCCAAAGGCGTAGAGCATAAGCCTTATGCGGAAAAGGAAGTTAAGATGATACTAATCGAACCTCGAGGTGTTCTAAATACTGGAGAGGAAGAGATTAATGATCGTACTGCCACTAATGACGTATGGATATAAAAATTAACAAGACCAGTCACCTGATGCAAAAAGCTCACGCCTGCTGGCGACGTTAATGACTGGCCACTATTGGCACAAAAAAGCCAAACATTTACTGGCCCACTATTCAGCACATCATTTTAGTTTTAACATCATGATGACCAACCAAAACTCGTAGAAATGATTTAAACAATTCAATAGAGTCAACCAAAATTGCCGGCATCTGTACTCTTCGTATGCGCCGTCTCACACTTGATAGCAAGGGTATAACACCCCAACATTAACAATTTGTCACATTCTAACGTGAATGTCTGGCGAAAGGCATCTAGCCATCATCTTTATCCACAGTACACTC
>CAZOBX010000039.1:0-23440 GCA_964578045.1 uncultured Kangiella sp.
GAACATTTGCTGTCAATCACAGCTTGAATCCAGGGGGAATTTTATATAGACAGTTACACAGAATTTGTTACAACCTCAAAAATTACGACAAACTACTCGTATAAGAAACTTGTTATACAATTTTAACCTCATCGCTGCTAACCGGATCTAGAAATAGTATTTTACACCTATCTGAAGTTGACGTTCAGTCAAGTTGACTGGCTGAAATTTAACAACCCTGGAGGGGCGTTCGCTGTCCAACCAATTAAATTCCGTTTGAAGAAACCAATTCCTATTTAGTCGATAAGTATAATTTATTGTTAAGCCAAGCCCGTCTTCATGATTATTGTCATTTGTTATTGCATCATTATCATCGACAGAGAAGCTCTCTATCCGCCCCGTATATCGATGCTGTCCTACTTTTTTGCTCAACAATAGAAAGGCACTAGAATATTCGTTGTTGACTAAGTCTGTACCGCTTCTTGACGATTGCATCAATGTATCCCCATTAATCAGCTGAGCTACAAAGACTAGGCCGTCACCTAATCGCCATTTTATACCTAGATGATAAAAACGAGTCTTCCAAGCCCATTGTACATTATCAACAACTTTAGGGTCCCCACGGTTATCATAGTAACCTATCAGTAGCTTGCCTCGTTCATGCCAAGTCCACTGTGTATTGAGGTGGTAACCAATATGCTGATCTAACTCGAGAAAAATATTCGACTCATCTGGCACAAAACCAACTTCCGAATTAGGTAGTGGCAGATTCTCGTGACGTAAGCTTTGTCGGCTAGTTTGGGTCCATCCGTGCCAAGCAATCATTGAGCCTGCTGGATCGTTGTTCTTAAATATCGCGGCGGTAACTTCAAAGTCGTATTCTGCCGAGACAAGTTTTCCCAAGCGCATTATACTAAAGTCAATTCCTTGAATACGAATTTCCTCTGCAATCCAGGAGTTAATAGTCGAATAATTCAATGTGTAGGGTGAAGTCCAACCTGTTAATACATTAGTCATCGATATTTTTGGAAACATTGAGCCGACCCGACCTTTTAGTCGGTAGCCATTGATAGAGGGCAAGCCTTTATATTGTAAAAAAGCTTCGGTAAATCCCAACGAGTCTTTTCCCACATTGTTGTAGGTATTTGCTGTGACTTGGGCGCTGATATTTTGCCCCCAGCGAAGGTTGTAGCTTAAAGCGGCGTGAGCCAATACATCACCACCATCATCGCTCGAGAATTTTCCATAGTCACCGTTGAGATAACTATCGATGCCCTGATTAAACGAATAGCGTAGATCAACAAGACCATGAATATTCTGTTCAATGCTGCGTACGGTACAAGATACAAATAGAATCAACATTAGGATAATTTTGTTCATCAGTAGTTTGCCTTGATAGGTTTGAAGTTATTTAGACATTTATAGTACTTAGACTGCATCAACCAATCAGTAAGTTCGCCTCCAGGCTTTGGTCTGCTGATAAAATAGCCCTGTGCCATTTCGCAACCTTGTTTGGCTAACCACTCCAATGAAGTTTGATTTTCGACTCCCTCGGCGACGATCCCCAATCCCAATGAATGCGCCATATCAATGGTTGACTTGACGATGACTTGATCGAACTTGTGGTCAAGCAAATTCATTACGAAAGCCTTATCTATTTTGATTTCACATACGGGTAGTTGTTTTAGCTGTTCTAAAGAAGAGTAACCGGTGCCGTAGTCGTCTATTGAGAGTCGGAAACCATTCTGTTGAAACTTGGCCAATAAAGTAATCGCGGCTTTGGGATCGTCGACCACGACGCTTTCTGTGATCTCAAGACATATGGCTTTAGGAGGTAACCCGTAACTCTTCAAAGTAGCGACAACTTTGTCATAAAAATCGGGATACTTTAAACTCTCAGCTGAGATGTTGATGGCGATTGCGAGGTGAATATTGAGTTTTTTCCACTCAATATATTGTGCCAAAGCAGTTTCTAATACCCATTGCGTCAGTTGGTGAATGTGACCAGTTTTTTCCGCAAGCTCTATAAATTTATCTGGCGGTATCATTCCTTGCGTGGGGTGTTGCCAGCGGATTAACGCTTCAACTTCCGTTATTACATTTCTTTTTATATCTAATTTAGGCTGATAAAATAGAACCAGCTGATTATTTTCAATCGCCTGTTTTAAGCCGTTAATCAGTTGCAATCTTTCCTTGATTAATTCAGATAGGCTGTGTTCGTAAAAAAACTGATTTAGTTGGTTAGTCTTTGCATACTGCAACGCGGTTCCTGCCTTTTCTATCAGTGAATTTCCTTTGTCGTCATCTTCGGGATACATCGCAATACCCAGCTGAAGTTGAATATGCAATGAAATATCATTCAAAACGAAATAGAGATCGGTTGTGTGCATTATCTTTTCGAGCCAGTTCTTCATTTGTTCCCGCTCGGTATTTTTAACTAACAAAACAAAGGTGCTGCCACCCAACTTAAATAAAAGATTTGGCTCACTAATTGATATTAATCGCTCCGAAAGTTTTTTAATTACTTGGTCACCTACACTATGTCCTAGACTATAGTTCACATCATCTAAGCGCTGCGGACCGAAACTAATGATCGCGAAAGGCAATTTTTCATCTTTAACCATTTTATTGATTGTTCTGGCTAATTGAAGTCGATTTGGCAGTCCGGTCAATGCGTCTTGAAAAGCTTGCTGTGAAATAGTTTGTTCACGACTGAGTATTGCCCCTTTCATTTGATCGAATTCAAGTGCTAACTGACCCAGCTCATCTTTGCTTGAGAACTGGATATTGCGATCGTAATTACCGTTGGCTATTTCCTTAGTTTGCTGTTCCAGCAGTTTCACGGGCCGGCTGATATTAGCAGCAATCCAATAGGCTCCGGCCAAAGATAATAATAGAGTGATAAGCGTAAAAACGGATAACTCTTGCCAACGACCTCGAATGGTCATTAACAGGTCATCGCGCAGACCATACATTACCGCTACGACTTTTTGATTATTGGCAAGACCCATTGGATAGGTAGTAGCGACGACATCCTTGGGTTGTCGGCCCGTTAGAATTAGATTAAGTAGTTGACGCTGTTGCGATGGCTGTTGAGCGGAGGGTTGGTTCGCCGAGCTAGATAGCAGTTGCCAGCCATCTTTTTGCGACATTCCAAACTGTGTAGTTAAACCTGTTAGTTCAGAGAAACTCTTGGCAAGTGATTCATTAATACTGTAGCCAAATCCGACCCATCCAATAATTAGGTCGCCACTTTTTAATGGTGAAAAGCTTAGCTGATAAATAGTTTTGTCGAGGGAGTATAAGTAGTTTTCTTGCAAAGATTCAAACCATCCCATGTGACCAAACGGCTTTCCTTGCTGAGAACCTACGCGTATTTTATATTGCTGGTTTTCTGATATAGCATTGACCAATTGCCCCACAACTATACCATCAGTTTTAACTGCCATAGCGATATCAGCATTGATCCGTTTTCGATGATTATTAAGCGCCACTAAAAAGCTACGAGTATCTTCTTCAAAAACTTGTTTCATGCCGAAATCTTTGGCTGCCGTCTCGGCAAATGCTGCTAAATAATAACTACGATTTTCAAATCTGTTTTTAAAATTAAACTTTGCGGATTCTAATCTCGACTTGATTTGTTGGCGCTCCTGCTGCTCCACCGTGCGATAATTTGAAAGCAAAACAATTAGCTGCACCGCTAGGAGTAAACCAACAAAAAGGAAAAATATTTTATGCTGAAGGCTCTTCATGATCAGCTAGTAACCATCAAGAAAGTCGAAGTCATCAACACTCTTCTGACTAGGTATTTTCATCATTAGCTGTGTCAATTGTAGTGTTATTTCCTCTTTATCTGGCAGATGAACCTCTTGTACTAAATTTTCTTTCATTTGCGGATGCCAGGCGATAACGCGGAATGTTCCGCGGTGAGCAATGTCGATAACCGCACGACCTGAGTTGTCTGTTAAATTGAAATAGGGAGTGTCCAACACTAGTAAATAGCCGCTCATCCAATCGTGAATATTACAGCCCATCGCGATTAAACCCGGCTTAATGCTTGCCATATTAGGCGTTTTTTCACCAGCACGAATGGTGTAAGAAAAACGGTTAGTACCAGAAATCGAATAGATGTGGTGAGTGATATCATCCAGGTTAGAAAAAGTCACCTTAGTACCGGTTTGAACTACGCTGACGTAAGGCGAAAAACCTTTGTCTTTTTGCGTAATATCGATAGCGGAAAAACTGGAGCTGACTGGCAGCTTACCGTCTAACCACTCTAAATAGACTGCTATCCCGGCGATGCCAACTCCTTGTTGGTCTTTAACTGTGATGGTTACCGGTTCTGCCATAACAAAGATCGAGAACAGCGATATTACTAGACAAATTACGCCCATCAAAAATGTAGTGACGTTACTTCTCAACTGTTTTGCTGAGATATCCATATTCGGTGTTATTCCAAAACTAAAGCCTCAAGGTTAACTATAGTCCAAGATCACAAGTTTAGAAGTCAATTTTCGAGACTTGACGAGAGCCAGAGAGCCAAAGGAAAATTACTGGAATCGGGAACGAGCTAGATGGGAACGCTTAATTCATAGTAAGCATCACCACGACGAAGACTGTAGCCGAGTGGACCTAGGAGCAAATGAGGGTTGGCCGGGAGAGCGTCATTCCGTGTGGTTGGTGAGCAAATTGATGGTAGTTTTGAAATGTCCGGTGAAACCTATCTGATGCAAGCTAAATGGACCAGTAAACCATAGGATTCTTTACCTCTTGCAATTTGTAAAGATTGTGTTATTCTTTACATATCCTTGTAAGTAAAGAGAGAATATACTATGCCAAAAGTTAGCTCAAAAAGACAAATCACTATCCCTATTGAACAGTGCCTAGAGGCTCATATTGAAGCTGGCGACATCGTAGAAACCTTTATTCATAACAAACAAATTACGATTGTTAAAAAAGAGTTAGGTGCTGCTAAAGGCATTCTTAAGCATGTGAAATCTGATAAAAGAATGACTGATGAGCAGTCACTTCATGATACGCTTGATTCTCGTCATAAGGGCGCAGCATGATCTCAATCGATACAAATGTATTGCTTCGATACTTACTTCAAGATGATGAAACTCAGTCCCCAAAAGCCAATAAATTGTTTTCAGGAACAAAGGCGACATTAGTAACAGATATCGTTCTCGTTGAAACCATGTGGACGCTCAAGGGTAAAAAATACAAACTTACCAAAGATGAATTATTGTCCGTCATTGATGATTTGTTTAAAGAGAAAAACATTACCTTTGAAGACGGTCAAACTGTTTGGAGAGCGTTATATGATTTACGCGCAACCAAGCCGATAAAGGTTGGAAGCAAAAAGAAAGATGTTGATTTTGCAGAGGCCCTAATACTTGAAAAATCCAAATATGACAGTAAAAGAAAAGCCGAATATTTTGATGGTTTGTATTCTTTTGATAAAGCTGCACAACAAATCAATGGTATTAAAAATCCATAATTAGAGTAATAAACGAATGCTTAATCTAAACGCGAACAATAGGGCAGAGCTATCTCATCAGCCAACCAGAGTGAGGGAAGAGGAATGCGTAGCGGCAGTTTGAAATCGAAATTAACGTGATGTTTACGATAACAACTATTAACTTGTCAGTACCGCCTGGAGCGGTGCGGTTATATTTGTAAAATTAAAATTAAATTTCAATAGCACCAGCCTCAAAAACTCTAACAATTTCATCTAATGAATCAAAGAACCATTCGATATCAGTATTTTTATTATAAAAATAAGCTGAAATTCTAATTACCTGACCATTGCCAACTGAATTAATGAAAGGTTGAGCACAAAGATGTCCTGTACGGCACATAATGCCGTAGGAATCACTTAATATTCTAGCGGTATCATCAAGATTATCAATGTTTGGAATAAAAAAACTTAACACTCCACCTCGGTCAGCGGATGGCTCGGGACAAATTATTTTTAAGTAATCCCGTTGCAATGCTTTAGTTAGCATTAATTGACCAATTTCTATTTCATGATTTTTAAGTTTTTCAAAACCAATTGAATTCAGGTAATCGATAGCAGCACCTAATCCATAAGCACCTGCAATATGAGGTGTGCCAGCTTCAAAACGATGGGGGATTTTGCGTAGACGATATCCCTGTAAATCGACCCAGTCAACCATACCACCGCCAAGCATTGATAGATCGAGCTGTTCTAATAATTCCGCACGGCCCGCCAATACACCAATACCGGTAGGACCTAACATTTTGTGAGCTGAAAAAGTTATAAAATCTATATCAAGATTAGCCATATTTATTTTTCGGTGAGCTATCGATTGTGCCGCATCTAGGACTACAATTGCCCCAGCCTGTTTTGCCAGTCGGGCCATTTCTTCTACGGGGGTATAAATACCAGTGACATTGGAACAATGAGTTAACGCAACAACTTTCGGTTTTTGCATTAATAGTTGTTTAAAGTGAATTAAATCTGGTTGATGTCTGTTATCCAGCTGAACAAATTTTGTTGTGGTTTTATTCATCCAGGGGAGAATATTAGAATGATGTGCATCAGTAAAAATAATTGTTAGATCATTTTTGTTCAGGTTTAAGCCATTAGCAACTAGATTAATCGCTTCTGTTGTATTGCGAACAAATATAACTTCATTCCCCATACAGCCGATAAAATCAGCAACTTTATAACGAGTTTGTTCATAATGGTTAGAAGCTTCTTCCATAAGGTAGTGTTTACCTCGATGGATATTGGTGGAACAATTAGTGTAATAATGGTTGATTGATTCCATCATCTGTTTCGGTTTTAACGAGGTTGCTGCACTATCCAGATAAGTGATATTTCGACCATCAAGGGTCCGACTAAGAAAAGGAAAATCCTCTTGTATTTTTTTTTCAAATAGCATATTCAATATTATTCCTAATCTAAAAGTGGCATATCGCTCTTACAGAATTGAAACTTGCCAGAGCGTTCGGTAGAAATATAATTAACTTGTTCGGCGGCTAATTTAAATTGATGTTGCGGTGCCGATTGCTCTAATAATGAAGTTAACCGGGATAAAGTTTCTCGTTCATCACCAGTTTGATAATTATCATTGGTAATAAAACGAAAAGTCAATTGGCCTTGTTTGTTTTGTTGTAACTGATAGAGATTTAACCAATCAGGTGCTCCGATTGAATTATCTACTGCTTTAGGGGAAACTATATTTTTGCCTGCGATTCTTATAAAGTTGCTTAGTCTTCCTTCCATAATTGCAATTGGAGAGGGGTGTCCACACTCACATGGCTTATCGAGTAAACGATAAGCATCCCCAGTTTTATACCTTATATGTGGAATGACTCCATTATCAAGACTGGTTAAAACCAATTCTGCAAGCTCTCCGGTTTGTGCATAACGATCACCTGCTACAAACTCAAATAAGAATCCGTTGTCATTAATATGAATATTACCATGACTACATTCCATTGCTATCCAGCCTAATTCTGACATTGCAGCAAGTTCAATCACTTGTGGGTTTTCAAATGCCGTTTCAATCTGGCGACGAGCAATTTGAGTCATGCCGGTATATGTAGTAATTACTGGTGCTTCAGGCAGTTTGATATTTTTTTCATTACAATGACCAATCAAAAAAGCAAAGTGTGTTGGATCAACATAATAAAGGTGTGGTTGATATGTCTGGATTTCTTCTATAGCCCGATTGATCAGTGTTGAATTAGTGGTTAATAAATCATGATAGACCGGTAAAACCAGAGTTTTATCGTGTAATAAACGATCAGCCAGTTGACTATTAGGATTAGCACATTCGACATCGGAACAATTAGGTGCTGCATAACGGCAGGTTTTTTTATCTTTGGTTAAATAAACCATCAATAAAGCTGGATTGACACTGGCACATTTGACCGCTCTATCTAATAATAACATACCATGTTCGAGAGTGGTCAAACGTTCACCAGTAGTACCTGAACTTTGTGTTCGATAGAGACTGTTATCATTAAATGAAATCCCTTTAGCCATGACGCCATGTGGAAAATTAACTCGATAGTGTTTTTTTTCCGTGAAAGGTAATTTTTTGATATCTTCAATTAGTTTAATATCTTTAGAGTTAATTTTTAAAGACTTTAATAGCTCACTATAGAATCCAATATTCTGTTCAGCATAGTTTAGCTCTTGTTGAAATCGAGTGAAATTTTTCTGCAAAATTGAATTCACAACTAAGTCTCCAGTTCGGTTGCCGGATTTTTCGGCTGTTGAAGAGTCTGGCTTGCGAGTTGTCTAAATGTTTCAGGTGCAAGTTCCATAACGAGGCCATCATCAAATTTCAGGAGTCTGTCTGCAACATCAAAATAACGATCATCATGGGTAATAACAATCACGGTTTTTCCTTGTTGTTTTAAATCCGCTAACAGTTCAGTATAAAAATATTTACGGAAATAAGGATCTTGATCAGCGGCCCATTCGTCAAACAAAAATATGGGAGAATCTTCCAGATATACCAATAAAAGTGCTAGTCTTTTACGTTGTCCCTGGGATAAGTTAACCGTTGATAAAATGCCGTTATTAGTAGTTACTTTATTTTGTAATTGTAGTTTTTTAATAAACTGATTGACTATTTTATCATCGGCCAAGCGACCTTCTTTATTGAGAACTTGTTCAAATAGATAAAAATCTGAAAAAATAGTGGAGAAGTAATGTCGGTACTCATTTCTTGATTTATTTTTTACTTCTTGCCCATCGATTTTTATGACTCCTTTTGTTGGTGTATACAAGCCGGTTAATAATTTTGCAAAGGTCGACTTGCCACTGCCATTTCCGCCGGTTAAGAACAATAACTCTCCTTGCTGGATAGTCATATCAATCGGCCCTATAGAAAATACATAAGCTCGTTCAATTTCATCAATATTTGCTGAGCTATAGCTGTATTCCAAAGCTTGAATGCTAATTTGATTCCATTTTTGTTTAGGATGAACATTCGATTGTTCTGTCGCTCGTTGAAGATTGTATACATCATCATTGGCTAACTGAAGACTCTGTAGTTTTCGATAGGCAACGGTGCCTCTGATTATCGGTTGCATTGCGCTAATTACAAAACTCAGTGGGCCAACAAAATAAATAATGACTAAAATATAACCAACAATCATTTCTTTAGTGGCTGGTAAAACTAAATTGAATGCATATATTACCAACCCCATCAAACCAAAAACGATAAAATTTGTCCAGTTGTTATTAATGCTCCAAAAAAACTGGGCAGTGAATTCAGTATTTTTAATGTTTTTAATACTAGGCTCAACAATATTTGTGTAAAACCAGTTTTTACGATGATTATTTAAATTAAGTTCTTTACCACCATCAATCAGCGTTTTAAAACTTTGAAATAGCGCATCCTCTTGTTCTCGAAGTAATCGAAAATATCGACGTGCATAGGACATTAATATATATGCACCAACAATCATTAATATTAAAGTTGCTAGTAATAGTCCAAAATGAGCCAGGGATAAATAGGCTAGATAAATTAAACAGAGTAAAACGGTGGTTAGATTAAATAACATTGTTGGAAAAACTGTTAACGAATTGGCTATGCTACCGACATCGGTTGTAACTGTTGCATGGAGGCGATGACCACCGATAGTTTCGATTTGTTCATAATCCGTTCCGAGTATGCGTAAAATAATACTACTCCGAAGCTTGGAAACAACCGATGTACTGAGTTTAGCTAATAGTGTTTGCGATAATATTCCAAGAAATACCATGGCCGCTAAGCCTGCGCTAAATGCAATAATTCTGTTTGTAATAATATCATTAGTATTACCAAGGTTGGAGACTTCCTGATTAACATATGAAATTAATAGGATCCCCGCAACGGCGCTTAATGTACTAAATAATGAAGCAGTTATTAACAACCACCTATACTGACTAATAATTAATCGAATCATTTTATTGATGCTCCTGCTAATTCTGCTTGTGTGGTAGTTTGATTTTTATTGGCAAAATTACTAGTCTGCAACCGATCTAATAGTTTTTGGCTGAGAGTGTTAACATGCGGTGATTGGATAAGTGTTTGGTGAGTTCCTTCTATATTTATGATATTTATCTTTCCGGTTGATAATTCTTCCCAATTATAACAATGGCTAAATAATATTTTTTTACTTTCCGTTGGCAAGCTTATTGCTGCCACTTTGAACAAGTCAAAATCAAGCTGCGTTATTGATGATTCGTGAGTATGTAATTGCTGTGAAAATTCACTTATATAATGTAAGTAGCGATTTGTCATACTCTCACTAATTCCTTCTGGCATAACAGATTGACGGTTAAATTCCGCTTGTAGTATTTGCCAACCATGCTGAGTTGAATGTGTTTCCAGTACTGACCAGTCGAATTTGAGGCTGTCTTTATAAAGCATTTTAATTTTACTATACCAGGTTGATTTTCCGCTAATTTCTTGCTGCTGGATTTTAAGTTTATTCTGATTTGGCATGCTGTCTAACAATGCAAGGTAACCTATCGGTGCATCGGATGTTTTTAATTGGTGAGCGACTTCATAGGCCAATGCTCCTCCAGTTGACCAGCCAAGTAAATAGTAGGGGCCTGTGGCTTGAATTTGCTGGATTATATTAATATAAACAGTCGCTAGATCTTTTATTGAATCAGCTGATTGTTGTTGGAATAAATCAGGAGCCTGCAATCCAAATACTTTTGCAACTGGACTCAAGTTGTTAGCTAATTGGGAATAACTTGAGGCAAGTCCACCAAAGGGAGGTAAACAAAATAAATTAATATCAGATTTTGAATGATTTAACGGTATCAGTACTTCTTCTAAAGATGAAGGTATGGAGTGATGGCCTGCTGGTTTTGTTGAGGTTTGATCTTCTGGTGATAACTCACTTGGAGACAGTTCATTAGCCAGATTACGTATTGTTAACTGAGTAAAAAGTTGCCCGGGGTTAAACATAATACTTTGCTGGATCGACAATGCCATTAATTGCATAGCTAAAATAGAAGTTCAACCTAAATCAAAAAAATTATCATCAATACCAATCTGTTTTTTATCGAGTACTTGTTGCCATAAATGACAAAGAGCCTGTTCTAATTCAGTGCGGGGTTCGGCATAATCATTTGTTAAAGTATTCTCATCTTCTATGGCAAGTAGGGCGGTCACATCAATTTTTCTGCCAACGGTCAGTGGTAATTCATCGAGTATAGTAAAATGAGTCGGTACCATTGGTTCTGGTAACTGTTGGCGCAATTGTTCAATACAATGATCAATATACAGCGTCTCATCTTTAACTTGCTCGATTGCTACAACAAAAGCCTGTAAATATTTGATCTTATTTTTATTCAGTTTGACCAGTACGCAGCAGTGTGCAATAGATAATAAGCCTTTAAGTTGACTCTCAATTTCTCCAAGCTCTATGCGGTATCCTCTAATCTTTACCTGATGATCGACTCGGCCAAGATAATTCAGATAATAATGACCATCATTATCTATCATCCAGGAAGCTTTATCGCCAGTTCGATACAAAGTTTGAGCAGTATCAAAAGGATTGGATATAAAGCGCTGAGAAGTTTGTTGTTGGCGGTTTAAATAACCTCTAGCCAAACTTGTTCCAGTCACAAATAATTCGCCGATTGCTCCGATAGGCAATAAACTCAAGTCTTCTGCTAACACTAGTGCTGTAGTGTTAATAACTGGCTGGCCAATATTAATTGGTTGCTCTGCCTGTATAACAGAGAATGTTGCATTAACGGTAAACTCCGTTGGACCATAGGCATTTATGGCTTTACTGGAGGTTCGTGTATTATGCAGCAGTATCTTATTTTTTATTTCTTCGGTTAATGCCTCCCCACCGACGATTAAACTAATCGGGCTCTGCTCCATGTTCAACTCAGTTGTAATAAGTTCTAGCTGCTCAATAACCAGTTCGGTTAGTTGGGGTACAGCATTAAACACCTGAATTTTATGCTCAATTAATAATCTGGCTAGAGCATTCGCATCACGACTTTGTTGTTGCGAAGCGAGAATAACTGTTTTCCCCATAAATAGTGATAAAAGGCCTCGAAGAGATGCATCGAAGGCATAAGAAGAACTCCACAACCAGGCAGATTTTTCAGCTACCTTTAGAGTTTTTAACTGCTCACGAAAGACTGCAAAAAAGTTGAGTAGATTTGCCTGTTCAACCATTACACCTTTAGGTTTTCCGGTAGAACCAGAGGTATAAATAACATAGGCAAGATCATTCAGGCTAAAATTTTGTATTGCTGGATCGGTGACAGGATAATGTTCAAATTGAGCCGAACTAAGCTGCTGTTGAGTTAATACAATATTGATTTCAGCGTCTTGTTTAATAAATTGTAAACGTGATTCAGGTAAACCGGACTCCAGGGGCAGATAAGCACCACCAGCCTTGAGAATGGCCAGTATAGCAATCACCATTTCAAGACTTCGTTCTACCTTTAAACCGACTAAAACTTCAGCTTTTACTCCTTGCTCAATCAGATAATGAGCGACCTGATTGACTCGCTGGTTGAGTTGGGTAAAATTTAATTCCTGTTTTTCAAATATTAATGCCGTAGAGTAAGGTGATAGCTGAACCTGACGTTCAAATAACTGTTGTAAACTGAGATCTTCAGGATATTGCTTATTATCAATAATTGGTTGTTCATCATAGGGTAATTGAGTAGTAAAAGTTTGTTTGCCATCAATCGACTGATAATTATAAAATCCTTTAGATGATCGTTTAATTTCTTGTTCAGTCAAAAATGGAATGTTCATGATTTTAAACTCACCTGCATCTGATTGGTCGCTGAGGTTAGCCATAAAACAAAGAATATTTTCTAAATGGTGATAAAGTCGTTGTATTGCCTGATCGCTAAATTGTTGTGGGCGATAACCTATTTTGATCAATAGCTCACCATCAAATATAGCTCCTAAAGTAATCGCATAATTAGTGTTTTCATCAACTTCGACATGATTCATCCTAATATCAAAAGATTGTTCTGAGTTTAATTCAACATTAATTTTCTGCTGCACTGGAAAATTTTCAAAAACGATCAAACTATTAAATAATGCTTGGCCATTCGGGATTTTACTAAGATCGTGAATATCGGTTAAGGACATATAACCAAACTGCTCCCTGGCAGAATTTTCATTTTGTAAAGTGCCAAATAGTTGATTAAGAGTTAACGACTCATAGAAGTTAACTCCAACAGGAACTGTATTGATAAAAAGTCCAATTGTATCTTCGACACCTTGTAAGTCTGCAGGTCGACCTGAAATTGTTGAACCAAATAATACCGAATTTTCCCCACTATAACGGCATAATAAATATGCCCATGCTGCTTGTAGCAAAACATTGACTGTGCATTGATTTTGTTTGGCAAAATCTGAAAGTTTATTTGCGATAGATTTATTCAGAACAAGATGTAGTTTAGTTAATCCTGTCTGGTATTTATTTTTATTACTCAAACGGTCTATTGCCAGAGGTGTAGGCCGCTCATATGAAGCCAGATGATCTTTCCAAAAATGTTGTGCCCGATTTTTATCCTGAGCGGTTAACCAGGCGATGTAATTTTCATAAGGAACAGGCTTGGTAAGGTTAGCTTGACGACCCATACATCCAGCAGAATATAATTCATTCACCTCAGAAAATATAATCGGCCCACACCATCCGTCAGTTAAGGCATGGTGTTGAGACCAAATTAGATGATAACGATCATTTTCTAAACGTATAAGATGTAGCCGCATCAAGGGGGCTTTTGCAAAGTCAAATCCCTTTTGTTTATCTTGCTTACGCAGCAGTGCTAAATTTTGTTGTTGAGCTTGCTTATCCTGATCTCGCCAATCAAGCTCGGTAAAAGGTAGCTCGGCTTGTCGTTGAACCAGTTGATGAATTAATGATTCTTCAAAACCGACAAAGCAGGTTCTATAGACATCATGCCGTTTAACTATTTGTTGCCAGGCTTTTTTAAATTCATCGGTATTAAGTTTGCCGAGAAGATCGCTACTTAATTGGGTCGTGTAGGATTCTCCGCTTCCATCAAGCATGCCGTGAAATAACATACCTTGCTGCATTGGAGTAGAAACATAAAGATTTTTTAACATTGGGTACTGTTGTTGCAGTTTTGTTATTTTATTCGATTCTAAAGTCGCGTATTTAAAATCAGACTGAGTAAAACCACGTCCTTCCGCGATTAACTGGATTAACCGTGGTTTATGCTCTTTTAATGCACTAAGTAGTTCTGGATTAAGTTTTTTGTCTGGATCAAAAATTTTCAACTTACCTTCGATGGCACTCATTCTTATATTGACTTGCTTCATATGTTCAAGTAATTTATGAAACTTCATATTTCTATCCCTTCTTCTGCTGTTACATCTTCAGGATTAATAATTAAACTACTGGATTCTTCAAATAACCTAATCTGAGTTATTTTATCTTCACAATGGCTTATTAGGTCTATTAATGCATGTTTGAATAACGAAGTTAAGTTTTCTACCTCAAAGATATCAATCCGGCTTTTTAAAAATGTAATTGAAAAAGATAATTCCCCCTGAGTTACCATGCCATTGATAGCCAGTAGCTGTCTTTGTTGTTGCTCAATACTACTATTATAACCGGTTGCTTCAGGCGCACTAGCAAATGCTTGATCATCCGCAAGACTATTGTCAAACTGACCTAGATAATTGAATACCACAGAAGCATTTGAGTTGTTTTTATCGAGTGCGATTAGCTGAGGAATCTGCTTGATATATTTAAGAATACCAAAACCGATCCCCTTATTGGGTAAAGCACGGTATTGTTCTTTAACTAGTTTTAGTTGTTCACCAATTTCCAATCTATGGGGAGTATGAATTATTTGAGGGTAATATGCAGTAAACCAACCGACTGTTTCGGATATATCAATAGCGTCAAATAATTCTTCACGACCATGACTTTCCATTTCTAAACGTAAAGAATCTTCATCCGTCCATTGTTGCCAGGCACGTAAAAGAGAAGTTATTAATAGTTCGTTAATTCCGGTTAAATAAGCTTCATTACAGTGACCTATAATTTTCAGAGTTTGTTTAGTAGTTAAATTTAACTGACAACTTTGTAGCCTTTCAGGTTGTTTTATACTCAATGGTTGCAAATGTTGATTTTTTATTTGTTGTGTTATTGGATATGACAACTGGTTTAACCAATAATCGGTTTCTTTATTAGTATCGATACTTGCATTGGCAACTTGATATTTATCTAAACAATCACGCCATTGCTTAATTGAGGTGGTTTTTGCTGGCAGTATGGGGGATTGGTTGTTTTTTATTTGCTGCCATAATAAAGCCAGGTCAGAGAGAATAATTCGCCAGGATATCCCATCAATCACTAAGTGATGAAAGATAAACAATAAACGACCGGAGTTGCCAGTAAGGTCAGAAAACCATACTGCTCTCATTAAAGGACCTTTTTCAATTGAAAATTTAGTTTGCCAGTCATTGCAGGTTTTAATGATAAAATCTTTCTGCAATGTCTGATCCTCTGGTAAAGTCTCATGATAGATGCTGGTTTTTATCATTTGTCGTGTTAGTTTTTGATATTCTCCAGTCCAATTTCCATCGTTTAAATTAAATATCAAACGCAAGCCATCATGACGTCGATAGATCGCAGCGGTTATATCATATAAATGTGATAGATTAAATTCCAGTGGTGTCTGTAGTAATATTGACTGATTAAAGTGATGTTGTTCAGTTAGTTTCAATTCAAAGAAATGTTGCTGAATAGGCAATAATTTCATTGTTCCTTCAACGACTTGTTGTGATGCTTGAATACTCAATATAGCCTGTTCTACTAGTGGAGCTAGTAGCGCAATTGTTTTGTGTTCAAATAACTGACTAACAGTTAAACTCAGTTTTTCATTACGTGCTCTTGCGATAACCTGTATAGCAACAATAGAGTCACCACCCAGGGTAAAAAAGTTATCATTGACACCAATTTTTTCAATTCGCAATGCTTGTTGCCATATCTCGCATAACGTCTCTTCTATTGGGCCTTGTGGGGCTTGATAAGCTCCGCTGGTAATTTGTTTTTTTTCAACTCCTGGTAATGCTTTGAAATCAATTTTTCCGTTGTAAGTTAATGGAATTTTATCTAAACAAATATAAGTTGATGGCAACATATAGCTGGGTAATTTCTTGCCGAGTTGGCGATTAAGAATTTCGTCAATCGATAATTGCTGATCCTCCTTTAAGATATTGGCGGAGTTTCCAGTGAATAATTTTCGATAAAAATCACTATCCCGAAAAACTTTGGCTTTATGATATGAATTGAAGCTGATTGGTTGTCTTTTACCATTAGCACCGATTAATTCACCAGTTATATAATAATTTGGATTGATACCATTTTCATGCATACTGCGTTTTATACGCCCGTTAAATCGGTCCCCTTTTTGCACAGAGATACCAGTGATTGAGATCGGCATATATATTGGTAATAAACTCTTATTAGCACCTAATATGTCTAACATATGATCTGCATCAGTATACAGATTTAACCAGGTTATAAAGCCATTAAAAAGGCTATCGGTCTGGAAGGTTAAACTAATATCATGTTGATTCTCGAGATTAACATAATTCCTATGATCTAACTCTTCAAAGATGGCTTGATCAGATATAATCTTGTGCAAAGGAAAATTCTTAAGGCATAGTCGTAAATCAAAAGGATGTCCGGATACCGAGAATATTTTTTCAGTATAATGTGCAGCGATTTTACTAAAAGCGTAAGTGTCTTCGGATTCAATCTCATTATTACAATTATTCCCATCATTACAAGTAAAATCTTTATCTGGTAGAGTAATGGCTGCTATACGAGTCAAAGTCCTTTGGGGGATCATGTTTTCAGGTTTTTTCAGATGATGGCGAATTTCATTAATGATTTTTGCTGCACCTTCTGAACCGCCAATAGAACCAACAATTCCTGAGACGCAGTAATCAACTTTTTCCGGTAGAGCTATTTTTGTTGCGTCACCATGAATTAAGATAACTCTGTTTTGTAACCCGAGTTCGGCAAGGCGTTTTTTAGCGGCTAAATAGGTTTGCTGGATTAACTCCACCGCATATATTTTTTTAGCACCGGCTTTAACACACATCAAAGTTAGTGTGAGATCTACTCCTGGGCCGACTTCCAATACGACTTTATTTTTGACAGCATTTGAAATAGCACCATTGAATGCAGTAATTCTATCAGTGTCTTCTGACATAGCACGGTAAAGTAGTTCGTCATATATATAGAATTCGGCAACTGATGGCCAAATTTCTATTTTTCTGGTATTTGAATAGTCATCATCTTTAACAATATAACTAACCAGTTGTTTGTTATTATCAATGTTTGTCGCTGTTACAACGGCTTCTTTAATTTGTGGACATTCGAGTAATCGTGTTTCAATTTCGCCGAGTTCAACTCGATGGCCTCTAATTTTTATCTGGTTATCTATTCGACCGATAAATTCAAAATTACCATTGCTTAACTGCCTAACCAGATCACCCGTCCGATAAAGTCGATTGGGATCTTTTATAAACGGATTGTCGATAAATTTTTCAGCACTCAGTGTTTTCTGATTATGATAACCACGTGCTATACCAACACCACCAACGAGTAATTCACCGCTGATCCCCTGCGGTACCAAGCGCATTAAAGGATCAACTATGTAACCAAATTTGTTGATAAATGGCTTACCAATATCAAAAACCTTACCTGCATTATATTGACCCATCGAAAAACCAATAGTTACTTCAGTTGGTCCGTAACCGTTATATAAGTTTCGTCCTGCTGACCAGCGTTTAGCCTGGATTAAAGGACAGCTTTCGCCAGCTACCACCAAATCAGTGACACTGGTAAAGTCGCTTGTTTCTAAAAAGGGTAATATGGCTGGTGGCAAGGTTGCATGAGTTACACCATGTTGCTTGACTATTTGCGATAATAAATCGGATGAGCGGACTGCTTCAGAATTAACAATAACAGATGCTGCGCCAGTTATTAAAGGAACCACAATTTCTATTATTGAGGCATCAAAATTTAATGAAGCAAATAGTAACATTCGGTTATTCTGTTTAACCTCTAAAATCTTTTGTTGAGCGAGAGCAACATTAACTAGTCCCTGGTGTTCAAGAGTGACTCCCTTTGGTATTCCGGTAGTACCTGAAGTGTAGATCATATAAGCCAGGTGACGGCTGGTAAGCCCAGTAACTTTGGGATTGTGCTGATTAAGATTAGTGTCAAGTTGATCAATCAGTAATAATTTTTTGTCATTAAATGCTGCTTGAATAGTTTGTTTTTTATGGCTAACGATAATATCGACAGCTGAATCAGCTAACATGAAACTAAGCCGTTCTTCAGGATAATCCGGATCAAATGGAACATAAGCCGCCCCGGCTTTTAAAACACCCAATATAGCAATAATTGCATCTTGGCTTCGTTGCAGATATAGACCGACAAAACTATCCTTTGTGACTCCCAGCTGAAGTAATCTATCGGCTAGCTGATTTGCCCGTTGGTTCAACTGCAAGTAAGTTAACTTTTGTGCTTCATCAATCACAGCAATATTATTAGGTGTTTTAATGACTTGTTGTTCAAACAACTGATGTATACATGTATCTTCAGGATAAGTCTGTTGATTACGGCCGATGGATTTTGTTAAATTGCCTAGTTCATTTTCAGTTAACATTGATAAATTTGCTATGCTCGACTGAGGCTTTGCTAATGCGAAAGCCTGCAATAGTTGTTGAAAATGATTAAACAGGCGAGTTATAAAATCACTTTTAAACTGATTTGAGTAATAACCTAATTTTAGTGTTAATTGATGGCCTTGCTCAACTTCTGCCAAGTAACTCATAAGTGATAAAGGGAAAGTTGTTTCTTCATCTGAACTTACGTATTGAGTGTTAAATTGACCTTTTTTGTAGTGTTCACTATTGTGAATCCTATTAACCGATTCATCTAATGGATAATTTTCAAATGCTAATATACTATCGAATAACGTTGTACCCGGACTTAACTGGCTTAATTGTTGGATCTCTGATAACGAAATAAAACTATTTTCTTCGCGAAGAATATAATCGTGATTAAGTTGTTGTAAAATTTCAACAACAGTATTTACTTGATTCAGATTAATCCTCACCGGGATAGTGTTTATAAATAGACCGATCATTTCTTCAACGCCAGATAATTCAGATGGCCGACCGGATACTGTTGAACCAAAAATAATATCTGTTTCGCCAGTATAACGATTAATCAGACAAATCCAGGCTGCCTGAATGATACAGTTAAGTGTACTACGACACTGGCGGGCGAGTTCGTTTAGTTGGTAACTAATATCTAGCGATAAAAAACCTTCAAGTAAATTGTATTCAGCGTTATCTTCCTCATGCTGGTGTTTTTGCATTAATGAATTGAAAGGAGAGGGTGAATCAAATCCCTCAAGCTGTCGTTGCCAAAACTGTATTGCTTTGTGTTGATCTTGCTTTAGTAGCCAGGCTATATAATTTTCATAACATTCAACCGATTTAAGTTGTGGCTGTTGATCATTAGCCAGAGCCTGGTAATTGGATATGACTTGTTGAAAAATTCTCGGCATAGACCATCCATCGAATAATACATGATGAAATGTCCAGATAAAGTGGAAACTCTCATTTGTCAGCTGGATCAGGCTTAACCTCATCAAAGGCGCTTGGGTTAAATCGAACCCTCTATTCTTGTCGTTAAGGCGATACTGAGAGAGTTGTTTTTGTTTGTGTCGTTCTGCTCGCCAATCTTCCACTATAAATGGCAGAGTTATTTTAGTTTGTACCAGTTGATGAATATTGTTGCTGTCTAAACCGGTAAAACAAGTCCGAAACACATCGTGCTGATCGACAATTAATTGCCACGCCTGTTTAAAGGCATTGATATCCAAATCACCTTTAAAACCACAATAGGTTTGGTTGATGTATCCGGTACCATAACTTTGATTATCCTGTTGTGATAACAAAGTATGGAATAACATTCCTTTTTGCATTGGAGTAGCAATATACAATTTTTCCAGATGCCGATATTGCTGTTGTAATTGATCTATTTTAATCCTGGATAAACGGGCATTATTAAAGTCGGACTGAGTAAACTTTGATTTTGCGTGGATACAATGATTAATACATTCAACTAAAGATTGTTGGAACAGCTGAATTAGTCTAACTGCATTATCTTTTTCTATCCGTTTATTATCAAAATGTAAATCGAATCCAAGGCATCCACCTATAATACTACCATTAAAGCTGAGAGCTTGCCGTTGATGATTGTTTAAACTACTTGCCATGCCGGAAGGCTCATTGACCGGGATAAATTCATCTTCATCTGTAACAAGGTTATCCAACTGGCCTAAATAGTTAAATAAAATAGCTTCAGAGAGTTGGCTAGTTTGTAATCTTGGTTCTTGCAAAATATATTTAATTACACCGTAACCAGTACCTTTATCTGGAATAGCCCTATATTGCTCTTTCACATTACATATGATGTCTTTCCAATCTGTACTTTCAGAATTTAATAAGAGTGGAAACAAATTGGTAAACCATCCTAGAGTTTCGCTTAAGTCTAATTGATTGAGTGGATCATCAAAGTCAAACTGATTTCTGCCATGAGTTTCTAATGCAATCTGTAAATCTTGTTTGCCTGACCACTGGATATAGGCTTTTAACAGTGCAGATAACAGTAGTTCATTTATTTGGCTACGGTAGGCTCTGTGACATTGTTTAATTAGTTGTTGTGTTTGTTGTTGAGTCAAACGAATCGAGTGACTTGAGAACAAAGCTGAAGGATTTGAGTGTTTTATAAACTGCTGAGAGACCGGATTAACCTGCTTGCGCCAGTATTCAACTTGCGCGGTCAACATTTTAGATATTTCATTACTATAAAGAAAATCACTCCACTGTTGAATTGAGTGTGTTTTAGGAGCGAGTGTTATCTTTTGCCCCCTGGTTAATTGTTGCCAGGCCAAATTTAAATCTGAAAGCAAAATCCTCCAGGAAACACCATCAATGGCTAAGTGGTGAATAACAAAAAACAACCGTCCTTTACCCTGTTGGGATTGAACAAATAAGATTTTGAATATATCTCCCGATGAAAGGTTAAGGCTTGCTTGAAATTTATTGTATGACTTGAGTAATTGCTGAGGTTCAATAGATTCAACCACTTGATGGTTGATAATTTGATTAAACAATGAGTCATTTAATGAATTAAAATGTCCTTTGTAAAGTTCTTTCTTCTGGTTTGTAAAACTTAGCCGTAGAGAATCATGACGAGCATACAAAGCTTTAATGATATCTGAAAGTCTATCAATATTGAGCTCTACAGGAGTTGATAACAACAGGGCCTGATTATAATGGTTTGGTTGTGAAAATTCTTGAGCAAAAAAATCCAGCTGAATAGGTAATAAATGTAAATTACCTTCTATAGGTTTCTGGCTCGCTTTATTGTGAATATCACTTTGTTCTTTTTGTTTTAACATAGTAGATAGTTCGGCGATGGTCTGATTGTCAAATAACTCACGTACGCTAAATGACAAACCATCTCTGCGTGCGCGTGACACAACCTGGATCGAGATTATTGAGTCACCACCGAGTTCAAAGAAGTTATCATCGAGACTGACTTTTTCTATCTTAAGCGCCTGTTGCCAAATATTGCAAAGCTTATGTTCAGTGGCACTCTTAGGGGTAATGATTTTTTTATTAGGGTTAATGGGATCCAAGGAATAGTTGACTAAAGCTAAACGATCTATTTTACCGTTAGGAGTAAGAGGTAATTGTTTTATAAATACGAATCGTTCAGGCTGCATATTGATCGGTAGTATTAGTTTAACTCGAACATTAAATTGTTCAACTAGCTCGGTTAAATTACTTGCTGGTTTTTGAAGAACTATAAAAGCGATCAGTTGCTGTGATGGGCCGTTTTGTTTAATCACTACGGCATTATCTTTAATCCTGGTTATTTGACTCAAACAAGATTCGATTTCTCCAAGTTCGATTCGAATGCCACGTAATTTAACTTGATTATCCTTGCGACCAAGGAATTCTAATTCGCCGTTAATTAACCATCTCACTCTATCGCCAGTTTTGTATAATCGAGAGTCAGGAGAAAATGGATTTGCAATAAAACGTTGTTCGGTCATTGCTTTCCGGTTAAGGTAGCCGCAAGAAACACTCAGGCCTCCGAGATGAAGTTCTCCAGCTACACCGATTGGTAACGGCCTCAATTGTTGATCTAAAACATGTGTAACACTGCCTGCGATACGCCGACCAATTGAAGGATTACCCGATTGATTAGCTTTACAAATTGTCGCTGTAGAATAAACCGTATCTTCTGAAGGTCCATATAGGTTATATACTAGAGAAACAGAGGTCTTTTGGTAGATATGATCAACCAGTTTTTGTGATAAAGGTTCTCCAGCCAGATTAACCACTTTAACCCTCTTTGGCAGTAGCTCTTCCTCGATAAGTTGTTTCATGACGGAAGGGACGGTATTAAACAGGGTAATATTGCTGGCCTGCTTAAGCCCTTCAAGATCCAGCCCATTATCTAACAAAGCAATTTGGCTACCACTACTTAATGCTACAAAAATTTCAAAAACTGACAAATCAAAACTGATTGAAGTAACCGCTCCAATCACTGCTAATTCTTCCATTGAATATTGATGCTGTGCCCATTCTATTAAAGCAATAATATTTTTATGTTGTATACAAACACCTTTGGGTTCACCGGTTGAACCGGATGTATAAATTACATAGGCTAAACTACTAGCATAATTTTCAGAGGCAAAAGTGCTATCAATAGTAGGATTTTCAGTTAACTGTGTTTTTAATAACTGTTGAGTTTGTTTGTCATCAAGAATAATTAACTTTAATGATGGAGAACTTAGTTTGTTAATAACGGCTGTTTCACTGATCAGCAAGCTGATTGCTGCATCATCGAGCATAAAATTGATACGGGATTCAGGATAGTCGGGATCCAATGGTAAATAAGCACAACCCGCTTTTAAGATTGCTAACATTGCGACAATTGTTTTACAAGAACGGTTTAAATAGATCCCAACTAAATGACTGCCGGAAGTTTCTTTTTGAGTTAATATTAGTTGAGCTAGCTGGTTAGCCTGTTGGTTTAATTCTTCATAACTTAAAAATTCTTGTTTAAACTGTAAGGCGATGTTTTCAGGTTGTAGAGTTACCTGTTTCTCAAAAAAATGATGAACTAATTGTAAATCTGTTTTTGTTGTAGTTTTGTTATATTGACTCCAGTTATTAATTTGTATCTGTTCGGCTGAGCTTAACATAGATAATTCATTTAACCTTGCAGCCAAACCTTGTTTTGCTATATCCGTTAATATTGTACTTAAGTGACCAATCAGACGCTCAATAAACGCTTGATCAAAAAGATTTTCGTAATAGCCAAGCTTTATTGACAATTGAGC
>CAZOBX010000039.1:23450-31403 GCA_964578045.1 uncultured Kangiella sp.
GTTTCTGAGCCGGATATTGCTTCAGCTATCGGATAGTTTTCAAAAATTAAAATACTGTCAAATAAACTTGTGGTATGAATTAATGGGCTTAATTTTTGTATTTCTGCCAAAGAGATATAGCTGTGTTCTTCTCTACTCAGGTTGCTTTGATGAAGTTGTTGTATAAGTTCAGCAATTGTCATCGTGGTATTAAATTTTGTGCGAACGGGAAGTGTATTGATAAATAATCCGACCATTTGTTCAATGCCGTCTAACTCGGCGGGACGCCCAGAGACAATAGAACCAAATATAATATCATTATCTCCGCTATAACGGTGCAATAGATAACTCCATGCGGCTTGTACAATTACATTCATGGTTGATTGGCTATCTCGTGAGATTGAAATTAGTTGCTGTGTAACTTGTGGGTTAAGATTAAAATCTGTTTGACGATAGCAATGATAGTCTTTGGTTAAACTAAGAGTCGGTTGTTTTGTTAAGGGCAGTGGTGACGAGAAACCACTCAAATGTTGTTTCCAAAAAAGTCTGGCTTTATCTGCTTGTTGTTTAATCAGCCAGCTAATGTAGTTTTCATATTTTGGTACTGTTGGCAAGTCTGGAATACTTCCTTGACTGAATGCCTGGTAACATAGTGTTACTTGATTAAATAATAATGGCAAACACCATCCGTCAAGTAACGAATGATGGTGGCTCCATATCATCTGATAATGTTGCTCAGTTAATTGTATCAGAGTAATTCTCATTAAAGGTGCTGAGGAAAAATCAAAACCCCGATTTTTATCTTCTTGTAGAAAGCTATTTAAATCTTGTGAGGGCTCATTAGCGGCGCGCCAATCAAGAAAAATAAAGGGTAATTCGACTTGCCTGGAGACTAGTTGGTGAATTGTCTGCTGGTCAAAACCGACAAAACAGGTACGTAAAATATCATGTCGTTGAATAACTGACTGCCATGCTTCTTTTAATATTTCGATATCTAGTTCAGCTTTAAATTCGACTAATGTCTGAGTAGTATATTCACTACCATTACCAGTTTGATCAGACTGATCATTGTTTTCTAATAGGCCGTGAAATAATAATCCTTGTTGCATTGGCGAACATACATAAAGTCGTTCAAGCTGAGGATATTGTTTTTCGAGTGATTCTAGTTCTTGCACTGTGATTTTTGCATTTAAAAAATCTGATGGTGTGAAAGATGGTTTCGAATCTTGACAATGCTCGATAATAGCAAACAACTCATTTTGATAGTGATTAAGTAATGAATGAGCTTTGTCATCAGTAATTCTTGAATTATCGTAGTTAAGGTTGAATTTAAGTTTGCCATCAGTGACAAGGCCATTCAAGGTAATTAAATGGGAGGGGGGGTTATTTTTAGCCGTTACCAATCCTGAATATTCATCTGCAGGTGCAAATGCTTTATGAAGATTTAGGGTATTATCAAACTGCCCTAAATAATTAAATAAAATGGTTTTGTCTGATAGATCGACGGATAAAGTTTTTTCACCCGCTAAATATCTTAATAATCCATAACCTATTCCTTTATTTGGCAGACATCTTATCTGTTCTTTGATACTTTTGATGGTTGTTGCTCGATTAACCTCAACTTTTAATCGCAATGGATAAATAGATGTAAACCACCCTAATGTCTCATTGAGCTCGAGATCATCAAACAATTCCTCGCGACCGTGGCCTTCAATTTCTAATATTAATTGATCGTTATTTCGCCACTTCTTGTTTGCCAGTGCTAGCGCCGCTAATAACAATTCATTAATCTGGGTCCGATAAACTAAATTTGATTCGCCAAGTAATTGACTAGTCTGTTTTTTATCCAGGCTAAAACTACAGCTTTTTAGTTGACTGGTTTTACTGGTATTTTTGATATCAGTCAGGCTCGATATATTACCTGCGAATTGTTGTTGCCAATATGTTAATTCATTCCTGAGCACTTTTGAACCACTATATTCTACTAATCTTTTTGCCCAGTGTTGAATGGAGTGAGTTTTACTGGCAAAAATAACCGTTTTATTCATGCACAGTTGTTGCCAGGCTAGTTCTATATCCGTGAGTAAAATACGCCAACCTATCCCATCAACAATCAAGTGGTGCAGGATTAAAAGTAATCGAGCATTTTTATTAGCCGGATTAAACCAGATCACTTTAAATAAAGGACCGTTTGAAAAGTTTAGACTAGCTTGATGTTGTTCACACTCACGAATAAATGCCTGCTCTTCAGAAACAAATGAAATTGTTAGAGTGTTATCAACAAGTTGTTGGCTTAGACTTTCATAATCAGCTGTTGGCTCTGGTGTTGAATGGTTAAATCTTAATCTCAAAGCATCATGTCGAGAATATAACGCTGCGATTATCTGGTTTAGATTATTTTCTGTGAGTTGTTTAGGAGTTGATAACAACACTGACTGATTAAAGTGATGAGGCGAGGGTAGCTGTTGTTGAAAAAAGTGATGATGAATTGGCAGTAAAAGTTGTTTACCTTGAACCGCTTCTTGAGCAATAATATTTAATTTTCGACTGTTAACTAAAGGAGCTAAACTGGCGATTGTTGGGTTTTCAAATAAATTACGAACTGTTAAACGATAACCTGCTTTTTTTGCTCTTGCGACAACTTGAATCGATATTATTGAATCACCTCCAAGGGAGAAAAAATTATCATTTGCACCCACTTTTCCCATTTGAAGAACTTCTTGCCAGATTTTTGCAAGGGTTAATTCGACTTGATTTTTTGGCGCAATAAATTTTTGTATTTGAATATCTGAATCTAATAAAGTCGGCAAGGATTTACGGTCAATTTTTCCATTTTCGGTAATCGGCATATTTGTTAAGAAACGATAGATTTCTGGTATCATATAGTCTGCTAACGAATTGCTCAATTCAAATTTTATTTGTTCAATCGTTTGTTGCTTTTGTTGTTGTTTTATATCTTGATTACAAACAATGTAAGCAACTAATCGTTTAGCATTTCCTTTATTAGTTAACAGTACCGCAGCATTAGCTACCAAGTCAATTTTAGATAATCGGGCTTCAATTTCACCTAACTCTATTCGGAAACCTCTTATTTTTACCTGGTTATCGATACGCCCGATATATTCGAGTTGTCCATCAGCACAATACCTGACTAAATCACCGGTTCGGTAATATCGTTTTACTGAGACACCATCAATTTCGATAAAACGTTGGCTGGTTAACTTGGCTCGATTTAGATAGTTTCGAGCAACACCATCCCCGGCGATTAACAATTCTCCGGCTATACCAAAAGGTTGCTGCTGTAATTGTTGATCACAAATAAGTATTGACAAATCAGCCAGAGGTTTCCCTATCAGCGATTTATTAATATTTGGATTACCGGGCATACAATCCTTTTTAGTAATCGGCATAAAGGTTGCGTGGATGGTTGTTTCTGTAATTCCATACATATTTATTAACTGGCAATTTTCTGCCAGATTAGCCTTGAACCATTGGGCCAACAGAGAAAAATTAAGTGCTTCCCCACCAAAAATCACATTACGTAATGATAATTTTATTGAAGGATTTTCAATAATTGTGCTAATTAGAGGATAAAATGCAGAAGGTGTCTGATTTAAAATAGTGACTTGTTCTTTTGCAAGTAGTTGTAAAAACAATTGTGGTGAATGAGTTGTTTCATTCGGTACAATCACTAATCGTCCGCCATAGGTGAGCGCTCCCCAAATTTCCCAAACTGAAAAGTCGAAACCATAGGAATGAAACATGGTCCATACATCTGCTTCGGAAAATTTCTGATCAATAGTCGCATATTCCTGCTCACATGCTTGTAATAACCTGACAACATTGTGATGCTCTATCTGGACGCCTTTTGGTTCACCCGTTGAACCTGAAGTATAAATAACGTAAGCAACGTTATTACAAGATAGTGAGTTATAAGACGATAAGCTAGAAGACTGTAAGTTAGAAGTTAACGGGTTGATCTGGGGATTGTTCTCGCTAAAACTGGTCAAACATTTTTTTAACGCAGTGCTATCCAGACAAATCGTTTGCTGTGAAAAAATATTACCATTGTTTTGTTGACTCAATACAAGTTTAACCCCCGAATCATCTAACATATAGTTGAGACGTTGTTGTGGCAGTATGGGATCTAGAGGTAGATAACCACTGCCAGTTTTGAGGATTGCCAACATACCTATTAGCATGTCTAAACAACGATCAAAATGTAATCCAATTAATGAGCCGGTAGTTACTCCTTGTTCTATCAGATAGTGAGCTAAACGATTTGCTTGTTGATTAAGTGATTGATAACTGATCGATTGGTGTTTAAACGTTACGGCAATATTTTGTGCCCGCTTTAATACCTGTTTTTCGAATAACTGATGGATTGTATGTTGTTTTTTATATTCAATACGGGCGGTTCCCCATTGGTGAAGCTGCTCCATTTCCTGAGTGCTGACAATTGATAGTTGTGATAGTGCCTGATTTTGCTTGTCGCCAATAAAATTAGTCAGCAGTGTTTTAAACAAGCTAGCTATTTTTTTGATAGTTAGATCACTATATAAATTAGTTTGATATCCAAAGGTTAGTTTTAAGCTGCCTTGATGATGGCAGACCAGATTTAATGAATAGTTGGTTTGTTCATCAGAACCGACTTTATCGATTGCAATAGCACCAGCTTGTTGAGAAATGCTCAGCGTTGAATTGGTCGAAGCATGCATGACTGGAAAATTTTCAAATACCACTAAACTATCAAATAAGTTATCAGCGGATAATCCAGTTGTTTTTGCAATTTCTGCTAAAGCTAAATAGCCATTTTCTTCACGTATGATATTGTTATGATGAATGCTGTTAAGTAGCTCGCTGAGAGTTTGACTTTGATTTAAATTAATTCGCACAGGAATGGTATTAATAAATAAACCAACCATTCTTTCAACCCCTGGCAGTTCTGCCGGACGACCTGATATAGTACTGCCGAAAACAATATCCTGTTCTCCACTACAACGTCCTATTAAGATGGCCCAGGCTGCCTGTATAATAACATTAAGGGTAGATTGTTCACTTTGCGCTAATTTTTCAAGCTGTTTAGTTAGTGATAAATCCAGAGTAAAGACTTGTTGATGAAACTCATCATTACCGGAAATCAAGTTATTTTCTGTTGTATAGTTTTTGAATTCAGCTAAAGGTTTCATGATCTCAGCTAAATTATGTATAGGTTGAAGATTGGATAAATGATCAGACCAAAATTTTCTAGCTTTGCTTAGACTTTGTTTTGATAACCATTCAACGTAAGTTTGATAACTAGTTACCTTTGCTAAGTTGGGATAGTTATTCTGCTCAAAGGCTGCATAACATTGGCTCATCTCTTCAAATATTATAGGCAAACACCATCCATCTAATAAAACATGGTGATGAGTCCATACAAAGTGAAAATTCTCATCATTCAGCTGAATCAAAGAAAACCGCATTAACGGGGCTGAGCTGAAATCAAATTCCTTAAGTTTATCCTGGTGACGAAACAACTTTAATTGTTGAGCTTGTTCTACAGAATTTAAACCTTGTTGTCGCCAATCTTGTAGAGTTATTGTTAGTTCCACTTTTGTTTCTACCAGTTGGTGAATTTTAGCTTCTTCAAAGCCGACAAAACACGTACGCAAAATATCATATCGCTGTAGAATATGTTCCCAAGCCCGGTTAAATATACTGATATCGAGAGCACCGCAAATATTCATATAGGTTTGAGTATTATACTCCGGGCCCTGATCTTGAGAATCATTATGGTATAAGCCATGAAAAAGCAGACCGCACTGCATTGGTGTTGCCAGATATAATTGCTCAAGCTCAGGGTAATGTTGTTGTAGATTTTCGAGCTGAGTTAAACTGATGTCAGCATTATTAAAATCAGAAGGCGTGGGACAATTTTCAGCTTTTATACAGTGCGTTACGCAAGCTTGTATAGCTTGTTGCCATAAAGATGCAAACTGCTCGACCTGTTTTTTACTGATACGATGTTGATTGAAACTAATACTGAATTGTAATTGTCCATCACTAATTAAACCGTTGAAGGCCAATAGATGAATTTGTCCGTTAGCGGATGAGCTAACCTGACCCAGAGACTCTACTGCCGTAGTAAACTCCTGCAGAGGAGAACCACTGTTATCAAACTGACCGAGATAATTAAACAATAATGAATTTTGTCGGTCTTCAGCCTCGTTTATTTGTTTGTCTTTCGCCAGGTATTTAAGCACAGCATAACCTAATCCTTTATTAGGAATGCTTCGAATAGATTCTTTAACATTTTTAATTAAGCCGGCCAGATCTTTGTTGCTACTGGTTTTATTCGCTAATTTTAGTGCCAGCGGATAAAGTGAGGTAAACCAACCTACCGTTTCGGTTATGTCCAATAAATTGTTTTTCGGTAATAAACTTTCTTCTCGGCCATGTCCTTCCAACTCGACTACTAAACTGTCATGGCCAAAATAATCATAATTTGCACTCAGTAGTGCTGCCAGCAATATCTCCTGGATAGTTGTATTATAGGAACTATGACATTGGTGAAGTAGGGCATTAGTTTGAGCTTTATTAATGCCAATGACTAAATGGTCAATTTTTGAATTTGAATTTATTTTAACGGGCATTAATTTATTAATGCCGGACCATTGATTGAGCCAGTATGTTTTCTCTTGATAAAAAAAGCGAGTGTCTGAAAGTGCTTTGAGTGCTGTACTCCATTGAACTAAAGAGTGAGTTTTTGCTGGTAATTTGATGCTGCTTCTATTTTTTAGTTGTTGCCAGGCTATTTGTAGATCGGAAAGAATTATACGCCATGAAACACCATCAACTAATAGGTGGTGACTAACCAATAATAGTCGACCAGAATTTGAATTTTTATCATAGCCCGCAAACCAAACAGCCTTAAATAAAGGCGTATCAGAAAAACTAAAGCTGGCTTGATGGTGATTAATTAACTCTAATAACTGTTCTTTATCTTTTGCGCTTTGTTGGATTACAGATTGATTAAGCATTTTATTGTTGTATGATTGGAACGAAGCATTCCACTGCATTTGGTGATTCTCTGAATCTGCTCTAGTATCACAATGAAAGCTTAACCGTAGGGCATCATGACGTTGATATAGCGCCGCAATCATTTGTTTTAACTGATCTAATGATAACTCCGCTGGAGTCGTTAACAGTACAGCTTGATTGTAATGTTGTGGTTGCGCCAATTTAAGTGCAAAAAAATCCTGTTGGATCGGTAATAATTCAATTTTTCCTTCAATTGCATTTTGCGCTGCTGGATTTTTTCTCTCAGTTGTAACAACTGTTGCCAGTTGTTCAATAGTCTGATGTTCAAATAATTGACGAACACTAAAATACAAACCATGTTGTTTAGCTTGAGCAACCGTTTGAATAGAAATAATTGAATCGCCACCTAAAGAAAAAAAGTTTTGATTAATGGCAACACGGGGAATATTTAAAACCTTTTGCCAAATCAGACAAAGTTTTTTCTCAATTGAAGTGGACGCTGCCAGATAGCTGGAACTTTCTCCTTTAAGGGTTGGCTGAGGTAGAGATTTCAGATCAATTTTTCCATTACTGGTTAACGGGAGTTTATCTAAATAAATAAAGTATCCAGGGATCATATAGTCGGGTAAAACTGTTTTAAGCGTTTTACTTAGTCGTTCAGTTAATAAGTTTTGCTGTTCAACTGGCAATGGATATAAATGGGTTGCGATATAAGCAACCAGCTGAGATGTCTGTTTGATTGATATTGCCTGGACGGTGATATCATCTATATCAGCTAAATTTGATAAATTTGATTCTATTTCTGCTGGCTCTATTCTAAAACCCCGGATCTTAATTTGTTGATCTTGGCGTCCTATAAATTCTAGTTTTCCATTGCTGAGCCAACGGACCAAATCACCTGTTTTGTATAATCGTAAGTTTTGACCAGCTTTGCGGTCTTGCTTTGTGACA
>CAZOBX010000040.1:0-30646 GCA_964578045.1 uncultured Kangiella sp.
TTGAAAGCAAACTTAACGGGTCGAGTCGCTAAAAGACTGATGCTGGATGGTTGCTGTTATCTCGAGTTGAGGTTAATTATCCTTACTAGGTGCTAACAATTGTACAGTACCGCGGTTAGATTTGTAAATAATCGCGTTCTCAGGCAGATTTCTGGAACGATAGACACAGCTTTTATCAAGTTGGCGAAATAATGCCTGATAAGGACTTTGCTCGGTATTGATATGGTTATGCAGGGGGCCCATTAAAAATGACCAGATCTGGGCACAATCGGTGTTACTGCTGGTTATTTCAGATATGAGCGGATCAAAGGGCAGATTTTGTAGACTATATCGGGTCGATATCGGGTAACCCAAAGAATTAAAATCTAATCCAACCGAGTTCCTGACCAAACAATCAATCTTACATCCCTTAGCCTGATTAATTTGAAAATGAAGATGGGCGTGTAAAATAGCGTTTTTGAAAACCTGATAGTTAGAATGAAAAGTTTCTTGTTCAAAATGGCTGATAATCGACGGAGTACGGATATAGAGTCGATGATAAAAAATACCGCTAAATAGCAGTAATAGAATAACTAATAAAAATGAGCCTTTCACCCCGCTCGCAGTCAGTGGATTAGCCACGGCGAGAGCCAGAAGCAAGATCCCACATCGGTAGATAAACTCCCAACGCCAGGATCAATACAATCACTCCGATAAACACAATTAACACGGGTTCGATATAATCAGAGATTTTTTTTAAGTCATAATCGACTTGGTTTTCGTAAAAATCTGCTACTTCTTCTAGCATATCATCCAGTTGACCGGTTTCCTCACCAACGCTGATCATCTGCAAAATGAGTGGCGAAAACATCTCTGTTCGGGTTGCCACTAAACTGATCGATTCTCCTCGCTCGACTCCATTACGCATGCTAATAATGTGTTTAGCGACCCAACTATTGTCCACCACTCGGCCGATAATGTTTAAGCTACTGATCAATGGCATACCGGATCGACTCATCATTGAAAAAGAACGTGCAAATCGAGCCAGTAGTGAACGATAAATAATGCTGCCAAAAACGGGCATTTTTAATTTCCTACGATCCCAAAACAAGGCGCCTTGTTCGGTCTTTCGATATTGGCCAATCAAAACATATACTAATAACATTCCGACGCCAAGATGGGGCCAGAAGTTCACAAAAAATTCGCTGGTACTGATCAACATTCTGGTTGCCCAGGGTAATTCACCGGCGTTAAATGCAGTAAACATTCTGGCAAATTGCGGAATAACGAAAATGTTAATGATGAAAAGTGCGGCGACGATCATAGTAAGCACTACAATGGGATAACGGGTTGCGCTTTTTATTCTTTGTGCGGTTTCTTGTTCAAGTTCCAGATATTGAGAGATTTGCATAAAGGATTCTTCTAAACGGCCGGAATTTTCGCCAACATGGATCAAGCTAACGTAGAGCTCTGAAAATATGTGAGGATGGCGTGAAAAAGCAGTGGCTAAATTAGTACCCGCATTTAAATCCGCATGGATGGATTGCAAGGCAATTTTTAAGGGTTTGGAAGTGCTGGTATCCATTAATCCTTTTATCGCGCGAGTGAGAGGAATGCCGGCTTTGGTTAAACTAAACATTTGCCGACTGAACATCACCAGTTGTTGAATATCAACCTTTTTACTCTTAAAAAACTCCGCAATATCCAGCTGCATGAGATCGTTGCCAATTTTAGATTCTGTAATAGAGACCGGTATCACTCCACTGGCGAGTAGCCGGTCGGCCACGATTTCCTGATTGTTGGCCTCCATCACTCCTTTGGTCGATTTGCCGTCAGTTTGTCTGGCGATATAGTCAAAACTGGCCATCAGGTGTGCTCACTAATATCTTCGATTGATTCACAAACTCTCAGCACTTCTTCGATACTGGTAACGCCTTGTTTAGCAAGATTGATTGCAGAGGTCGATAATGGGGTAAAGGTATCTGATGCATTGGCTAATTTAACAAATTTTCCATACTCTCTTTTTCTGATCGCTTCTAACATGTTAAGGTCGGGGATCAATATTTCGAAAATAGCAGCCCTGCCTCGATAACCAGTATTGTGACATTGCACACAACCTTTGCCTTGTCGCCAATTGGTTTCGGTGTTTTGATTTCGTAAGTACTTGTCGAGCCAGATTATCTCTTGTTTATTGGGCTGATATTCGTCATTACAAAAATTACAAATTCGTCGTACCAATCTTTGCGCGATAACGCCACGAAGTCCGCTGGCGAGTAAATAGGGCTCTGCGCCCATATCGGATAATCTAACCGCAGCAGATAAACTGTCATTGGTGTGTAAGGTCGACAATACCAGATGCCCGGTCACTGCGGCTCGAAGACCGATTTCTGCGGTTTCCTGGTCACGCATTTCACCGATTAAAATAATGTCTGGATCCTGACGCAAAACCGAACGTAAGACTCTGGCAAATGTGAGGTTTATTTTTGTATTTACCTGGACTTGATTAACTCTCGCCAGTTTGTATTCTACCGGATCTTCTATGGTGATTATTTTTTTCTCCGGGAAATTAAGTTCTGAAAGAGCAGCGTATAAGGTGGTGGTTTTACCACTACCCGTTGGGCCGGTAACCAAAATTAATCCATGGGGAAAAGACAATAGTCGTCTTACCTCTTTGAGCAATTTTAACTCAATGCCGGTATGTTCCAATTTGAGCAATCCAGCACTTTGATCGAGTAATCGCATGACCACCGATTCGCCGTGCTGGATCGGCATGGTTGACAAACGGATATCGACATCGTGATCTTTGGCCCGGATCCTGAAACGACCGTCTTGAGGAATCCTTTTTTCAGAGATATCCAGACCGCACATTAGTTTTAGTCTTAGTACCAGCGCAGATACGATGCCTGTTTCTTTGATTACCTGTTCCTGCAATTGTCCGTCCACTCGCATGCGAACTCTCAATACTTGTGCGTCGGGTTCAATATGAATATCGGACGCCTTGATCTGGATGGCTTGCTCAAATAATCCTTGTAAAAATTTTGCCACCGGTGCCTCATCGTTGGAGACATTTTCGTTCAGGGTTGGCAGATCAAAACTGTCTTCACTGAGGTCTTCTTGCAGCGCACCGGCCAGATCAAAAATCTCATCCCCGCTGCGATAAAAATTATCAATGTTGGCGATAATTTCCGATTCGATCGCGACGCAGAGTTGCACTGGTTTTGATAGCGATTCTAATAACTGGTCGTATTTTCCCAGGTCAGTGGGATCAGCCATCACCACTAAAAAATGATCCGGTTTCTCATCGATTACCAGCGCTCTAAGACGTCGAGCGGTCATTTCGTTCAGGTTTTGAATTGCTTGATCCTGGATCTTAAAAGCGACCAGATCAATAAACTGGATCTTTAATTGCTCGGCGAGTAAACGTAATAATTGTTTTTCCTCCACATAACCAAGATTAACCAGTAGCTTACCAAGCCGTTGTCGATTATTTTTTTGTTCTTTAAGGGCGTCTTCGAGTTGTTTAGTTGAAATGACTTTTTTCTCAACTAATAAATCGCCCAATCTGACTTTCTTTAACAGCATTATTTATCCTTGATAGGCGATCAATCGTTGTCTAACAAATTGTTTTTGTATCGGGTTAAGATGTATGTCTTTTAGCGCGATGACAAAATGGCTGATCGCCTGTTTCGGTTGTTTTAATGCGTCATATGATATGCCAATAGCCATACTAATTTCGCCACGCGCTGGCGAAATAACGAGCAGTTTTTTATAGCTTTCGATCGCTTGCTGATGATCGCCAAGCTTTTGCAAAACAAGTCCGGTTAGTTGATAAATTCTCTGATCTTTTCGTTTTTCTTGGATATTGTCCAATTGCCGAAGTGCTTTGGAATATTGAGCGCTGGAAAAATAATATTGAGCGGCCAATAATACAAAGCGGTTTTTTTCAGGAAAGGTCGTTATTGAACGATCCAACAGCTTTTCATAATAGGCTCTATTTTTAGATTTTAAAAAGGTTAGCGAATCTAACCAAATAGTGGGTAGATCGGAATAGTTATCTAATAAAGCTAATAAGTTGTGATGCTGGTCGATCGAGTTGCCGAGCTGCCATTGTTTAATAAGGCGAGCTAACTCTTTTTCAGCGGAGCTTATCCTGGATGTTTTTTTTACCGCACTGGTCTTTTGTCGGGAAGGCGCCACATTCTTTGGTTGAAAAACGATTTCTCTAGTTGTTTTTTTTGTTATCGGGGAAAAAGATGTTTGTAGCATTTTTAGTTGGGTTGCTTCACTAGTTTCTGTTGCCGGATTAAAGGATGTTTCAAAATTATAAGTTTGAATAACCACTTTTTGTTGTGCGGGTTCCTTTTTTATAAGTTTCGCTTGACCATTTTCATTATCGATATTATCAGATTTCATTTTTATTTCAGTTAGCATCGATTGATGACTAATAATGGAGGGTTCTTGATTGAGCCATCGAGTTAATGCGCCAGCGATAATCAATAAAATCAAAATTACCAGCAGCGAGTAGACCCGTTGTTTTTTTGGTTCAGCATCTGGTAATGACATCAGCTCGTCCATGACCGGGCTAGGATGTTTGGATTGCTGCAAATCGTTAAGCATTTGATTAACGATACTCATACGACGCTCCAAAAAGCCAAAGTTGAGGTACTGATGCTTAGCAGAATGAGGGTAATCGATAATTTGAGATGTTTAACCAGAAATCGATCAACACCTTCCGTATCGAGGGCTGATTTAATAATATTAATCAAAGTAATGTTCTTTTTGTTTTTAGGGTAAGCCAGCATTAATGCTTTATGACAAAGAATGTTAACCAACCGTGGAGTACCTTTGGAAAAATAGTGTACCAACCAGGCGCAAACTTCACTGGTCCTAATCGGAACGCCTGTGGAGACCACCGAAAGGCGGTGGTTGATATAAAGGCCGACCTGGAAAGGTGTGAGTGGCTTAATTCGATAAGAAAAGCTGATCCGTTGTTTTAGTTGCCTTAATTTTTTTTGTCTGAGTTTTTTATCGAGCTCTGGTTGTCCGAACAATACGATCTGCAGTAATTTTTGTTGCTCGGTTTCTATATTAGTGAATAGGCGTAACGCTTCTAGTGCGGTATCGGGTAAGACCTGGGCTTCATCGATAATGAGTACCACCGGACCGCGCAGTTTGTTAAGTTTGATTAAACGGCTTTGAATGCTTTGAGACAATTGATCTTCTCGGCAATCGGCCTTGACTCTAAGTCCAAGTTCCTTGGCAAGTGCATAATGCAGTGATTTAACTGAAAGATTGGGGTTTGGGATGTAAGCGATGTTTCTGCGTTTTTCCAATTTTCGTATTAACAATCGACATAACATGGTTTTGCCACTTCCCACTTCACCGGTTATTTTACAAAAGGCTTCGCCGCTATTGATTGAAAATAACAGCACGTTCATCGCTTCTATATGAGTTTTTGTTGCACAAAATAATGCCGTATCCGGGGTATGTCCGAATGGAATTTTTTTCATAGCAAAACTATACAAATACATAGTTAAAACCGATTAAATCGACTCTTAATTTGATCAAGTTGCTGGTTGGTTTGCTCAGTATCGACCAAATGAGCTTTAAGTAAAATAACCAATTCGCTCTTCACTTGAGACTGACGGGTCTGCTTAAATAGATGGCCTAAAAAGGGGATGTCGCCTAGTAGCGGGGTTGAAGTGGTTTCTTCACTGACTGTATTTTGCATTAGCCCACCAATCACGATCACTCGACCATCCCGCGTTCTAACGATACTGTCAGATTCGCGCACATTGGTTAAAGCGAGAGGTATGATAAACTGATCATCGCCAAGGCTTAAGGTTTTGGGTTGGTCGGTCACTTCACTGACGATTGGATGAATGTGCAATACGATATCACCCTGCTGACTAACCTGAGGGGTAACGTCCAGAGAAATCCCCGAGAAAAAGGGGGTTAAGGTGACATCTGGAGTCGTCGAGGTGCTTGTTCCAGTAACCGTAGTTGTGGAAATATCGGTCACGAAAAATTCGTCACTGCCAACTTTAATAATCGCTTTTTGGTTGTTAACTGTTGACACTCTTGGCGAGGATAAAACTTGTACCTCGCCTTGAGTTTTTAATAGCTCGATTGCCGCAGCAAAAGAGTTTCCTTCATATAATAAGGAAAATATACCGTTTAGCGGAGTATCGGTAGTCGGCTGCAACAGTACCTGACCCTGTTGGCCAATCGTGTAAATATCACCGCTGGTACTGCCTATCTTGCTCCAGTCTACGCCGGATTGAAATCCTTCATTGAGTCTGACTTCGATTATCTTAGCTTCAATAATCACCTGCCGGTTCAGGCTTTTCTGGGTACTGGCCAGGTAACGTTTAATCAAATCCTGGGTTTGAGGTAATGAACGCACGACCACTAAGCCCGCATGGGGGCTGACCACCACATTGGCCTTTTCTTCGTCTTTAATGATTAAATTAAGCCCAATGGTTAATTCCTTCCAAAAATCGGTTTCGCTTTTTGTTACGACCATACTCGAGCTAAGTTGTTGTATATTGCTATCACCACCCGAACGATTATTACTTGAAGAATTCTTGCCTCCTGAAGAGCGATTACCACCGCCTTGTCCGCTAGCAACGGCCTGCCCGGCAACGCTGGTTCTGGAATCACCTCTTCTTTGTATATTTAAATAGTCGACGTTGTAAATTGCGGTGGTCGTTTCTGCCGAGGAAACAAAAAACAGGTTTTTATTCTGTTTAACAGTGATCGGATAAATTTGAGTCAGCGCGTGCAGAACTTCAGAGATAGTGACGTTTTTTAGTTGTAAAGAGATGCTGAGATCCAGCCCAGGGCTGACAATCAAATTATACTCAGTTGAATCCACCAGACCTAATAAAAAACTATTAATTTCTGCCTCTTTTACGGCGACATCAAAACGCGCTTCTTCTATCTTAAATAGGGGGGACTCTTGCATCAGTAACGTTGATAGCGCCTGTTCTGCGGAAATGTCGGCCACGGCTTGCTTTTTTTTCTGATCTGTCTGAATTTGCTCGATCTCATCAACAGCCGCTTGGTTTTTTTGTTGTTTTTCTGGCATCAGAGTTTGGCAGGCGGTTAAACTGAATATAAATGCGAAAATAACAAAAAACTTGTATTTATAAATGATCATTTTATGGTTTCTTAAATTTTTTAACGGGGTGAATTAACATCAAATTACTGACACCGCGACTAGTTTGCAATACCACTTTATTCGATTTAATGGTAATTATTTTTTTTCCAGAAAAAAAATCACCTTGTTGATAGAGTTCGTTATTAATAATGGCCTGGCGTTTTCCCTGTTTGATAAAAATAGCGCTAAGCAGTGTTTTAGCTTTTACCGTTTTTTTGGAGGTTATTTGCCCTGTTTTTACTAGAATTACCCCAGGTCTGGTTGGATCACTTTTGATTTGTTTAGCGTGGCTGTTTAGTGAAACGAATAATAACACTATCAATATAATGGCTCGACAAAATGGCTTATCCACCGACCCACCCCTTATCCAAACTTAAAGTCGATACGGTCAACTTGATAGTCGCTTTGGGATAGATATCTACCACGTATTCAAAACTATCAAACGCTACTTTTTTCTCCATGTTTTCCAGTTTTTGTAAAAAGGCAAACGCGGAGCGATAGTCTCCTTTGAGCTCGATTACCATGCTATGCCGATACAATTTTAGTTGGTCTTTTTGTTGTTGGTCATCTTTATCAGGCTTAGACAGTTCTATCGTTTGTTGCTTGATCAGTTTTTCTAGCTTTAGTGAGTTGCTGGACAGAATAATATCTTTTAATACGTCGGCCATCTCTTCCGGTTGAACCAGATTTAATGTGTGTTCCGCCAGTTGTTGACGAACTGAGGTAAGCTGCATCTTCAAACTTGCTAACTGTTTGTTTTTTTTGTCGTTACGACTTTGTAATAGTTTTTGATTCTGCTCGTTTTGCATATTGACCAGATTGGTAATTTGTAGACGGTTCTTTTGTATTTTTTGTTGAACATTTTTAATGCGCTGGTTATTGGATGAAAACCAGAAAATATCAAACAGCATAAATACAACCACCACCAATGCCAGGGTGAGCATTATCCTTAATCGCAAAGCGAGTGCGTCAAATTGTTCTATAATATGGACGAGACTAATTTGCATATCGATAGCGACCGTTGTTCATAACAAAATTGACAACTCTCGAATCATCCTGATTTCTTTCAATCTCGAATTCCTCAAATTGACTGCGTAATACATCATCTATCGCCATTCCGCTGATATATTCGGGAATTGATTTTGGTTGAGTCGTTTGTCCAGATAAACTGATCGAGTTTGGCTGAAGTGTGATTTTGGTTAACCAAAGTGAATCCGTTTTTTGATTGGATAATGCCCATAAAACTTCACTATAGGCTGCGGCTTTGCTTGGACTTTTACTCGCCACTCTGGACAAGAGTTGTCTGCTGGCGATCAGTAGGTTTTGTTGATTAACAATTTGTTGTTCTATACTTATCGCGGTCTGTTTTTTATTTCGGCTCTTTTGCAGTTTTTGTAAAGAGGTCTGTATTTTATCTAATTCTTTTTGATTATTGGTTAGTTGATGGTTAAGCGATTCCAGTTGTTGTTGCTGGATAAGGCCGTAGCCGATAAAAGCCAGAAAAAAAACGGCGGTAATACTGGAGGCGAACTTAAAACCAAATTGAAAGGGTTTGGGCTGGTATTGTTTTTGATAAAAATTAACCGATTGGGTTTGTTTGGCGCTTTGCGCAAAGATCACTCCCGCTTCTGCAAGACTTATTTTCAATTGAACTGGCTGGACTGTTGATTCGTCTTCATCTAACCGATCGTCGCTAGCAGTAAGATCAAGGCGATTAACCGGCAGTTCGGTGACTCGCTCCAACGCTTTTAATAAATCATTATTACTGGTCTTACTTCCGTCTAAAAGCAGTGAGTCCACCGGGCGACGAAATATCTGACTAACGCAATAATCCAGGGTCCTTTGAGTTTCTAGTAAGAATTGATCTTGTTGCTGTTGGAAGTTATCACCCTCAAGTGAAAATTCTGACGGGCTTTCTATCGGAAAAAAGCGCCCCTTAATATGGCGAGTAAATGCCAGTGAATGGTTGACATAAAAGTTATAAATCAGACCTTGTTGGTCTTGATCGATAAATCCAACGATTCTATCAGTTGATTGCTTATCATCAGTTAGTCGCGTGGCTAAAGTGTTAGCTGCTGCGAGTTCATAAATATTGATACTGATCAGTTGCAGTGTTGACTCGATAGTAATTTCGATTAATTTTTCAATTAATTGTTTTTCCGCTACTACAGCGGTCAGTTTATCGGGCTCTTGCTCTTGACTATACGGATAATAATGAGAGGTTAAAATATCGTCCAGCGGTTGTTCAATTTGGTCTTTGATAAGCCATTTTATGGCGCCATCAAGCTCGGTATCTGATACTTTTGGGGGTTTTATATTGAGGGTTTTATACAGTTTACGGGATAATAACCAACGACATTCCAACCCTTTACATTTATTCAAGCGAAACCACTGAGTACACGCTTGTTGCAAGGATTCCAAAGAGTGGTAACTGGTTTGATGGGAAGCTATCAGATCGATATTACTCGATTTATTTTCAACCAGAAATAGCCGCAGCTCACTTTCTGACAGTGATACCAGAACTTGCTTATTATCGGATTGTCGATTTAGTCCCCAGACCATGGCTGGTTATTTTCCTGAGTTGTCTGTGCAATCGGGCAAACTCGGTTTGCCATCGCGTTATTTTTGTTATGTGGTGCCCAATTATAAGAGCTGTCTTATATAAAGTGTAGTAAAGAACCTTCAAAAAGGTAGTAAATATTTGAATTAATAGTTATTTTAGTAATTTAGAGGTATTTTCGTGGGATTGGAGAATGCACAATTTTCCGCCATGCTTGAGTAGTCATCAGAAATTTTGAGCTTAAACGATCTGGAGGCCTATTTTTTTAGGATCATTTGCTTTAACTCGGCTATAATCTGGCCAAATATGGGGTACTCAATAATCTAACACCCAAGTTTGAGTTTAGGAGAGATCTAAAGTGTATAAAATTAAGTTATTATTGGTTGCTTTTGTAATCACTTTGGCAGGTTCAGCATCAGCCGATCATCTACATGAACATACCGTGGAAAAACGCATAAAACCAAGTGGTAGTGTTTACCTTGAAGGTGATGATGTGCCGGTATCTAAACCTGCAATTGTTGCCTCAACCGGGCCGCGTACCGCAGAAGATATCTATACAACTAAATGTTTAGCCTGTCATGCCACGGACGCAATCGGCGCGCCAATGCTTGGCAATGCTGCTTCATGGGTCGACCGAATTGCTAAAGGTGAACAAACTCTGATCGATAATGCAATAAACGGGTTTAATGCGATGCCACCAAAAGGTACTTGCACCGATTGTTCTGATGAGGAAATTAAATTGACGGTTCAATATATGGTAGCTAATAGCCAATAGCCAAAGAATTTTTGTGATTTGATCGAAAAGGCTGGGTATCCAGCCTTTTTTATGTCTGGGGTTGGGTGGGATCATATTCAGCAAAATAGCTATTGTGAAGTAGCTTGTTTTGAATATAAGAATGGTGAAAGAATATTTGACTCAGACTTTACTGTCTGGAAATCAAACGGTAAAGGTTAAAATAGTGTACTATTTAACTAATTGGCATTAAAAATGATAGGGAGAGTTATGAGCGAAAACACCAACCATTGGAGCTTGCGTTTATTTTCAGGTTTATTTGGTAAATCAGATCATAACCTTCAACAGCGATTTCTGCATAGTTTTGAAGTAAAAGAAGAGCAATTGGTATTTGTAGGCGGCTCTAAATATGACCCCATCCCTTTCGACCGCATCGAATCCATGACTTATCAACCCCGTGATGATGACTGGCAGGAAGTCAGCATAAAATTCATCCAACAAGGAACCCTGAACTATTATTTAAATAGTGATGTTAAGCGTCTACAAGAGGCGGTGGATAAGGTAAATTACCATCTTGAACCCACTCAACCTATTTGCAAGTTTATTTTATCGGCGAAACAGGGATCTTTCTCAGGCAAGGACTAATTGCTGTTGCTCAGTGGTACGTTAAGGGGATAGCAACTCTATTATCAGAACAAAGCACTATGTATGAAAAATAATCTACCGTTACCCTGTAATAAAAAACTCACCGTTATTTACAAAATGGAGCCGGGATGTCTCGGTCCCAACGGGCCATTGTTGATAGAAGCCTACTGTCAATTTGCCCAAAGCCGTATTGCCAATCTGGATCAGGATTTCGTTAGCTGGGTAATAGAACCCCGTTTTGACAAATCGCTGGCAGAAATTCAATATCGAGTGAATGGCAGGCAATTGCACCCGGCAATGGTTGAAAAATACCTTTCGGTTTTTAACTGAAGTCTTGATGAATTTGAAGAGTCGTTTAATGATCAACTGATGGGTTACATTGACCAGTTTCTAAGTTGTTGATTTATCAAAAACCATAACTTTATTTCGGCTGACCTGAAAGCCATTCATGCCAGGCATTTTAATGTTTAACAAAATCAGGTCAGGTTGTGGGTCAATTTTAGCGAGTTCTAGACATTGTTCACTGTCGGTGATTAGTATCTTTTAAACAAGCAAAGAATAGCAATTGTCGCTGTCGTATCGTCAACAATGAGTACTAGGCTGTGTTTGTCCATCTGACTTTAATTTCTGCAGCAATAATTGCCGATTTAATTTAGTCTAATTGAAGCTAGGGCGTTTGCACATTGATTGTGTAACAACATCGCCGGTCGCCCTCCAGAATATATTCGGTTCGCTCAACTTTGGTCTGTAATACGGTTTCAAAAATGGTTTTTTCCGAACGACAAAATTGTTGGCATTGGCTGGCTGCTGAGCAGATTGGACAATGATTTTCTACTAGTAACCAGCCATCCTGAGTTTTTTCAATATGCGCCATATACCCTTCAGACGAGCGTATTTTTGCCAGTTGATTAACTTTATCGGCAAGGTTAGGAAGAGGATCTAAAGCCGCTTGATAAATTTGTAACATATCCTTTTCTCGGCAAATGATTAGTTCATCAACAGCTTGTGAACCAAGTTGATTTTTCATATGCACTAATAAATCGGCAATTAAGTGGGCGTGTCCGTCCGGAAACTGGGTTTGACCCTTGGCTGTAATCTGCCAATATTTCTTGGGCCGACCTCGTTCCGCCTTTATAAAAAGGTGTTCGATATATCCTTGAATTTCCAGTGATTCTAAATGTTGTCTGGCCCCCATAGAAGTCATTGCCATTTGCTCGGCAATGTGTGTGGCGGTTATATCACCCTGAGTTTTGATTAAGTGTAGGATTTTTACTTGATTAGCCGCCAGCCCTATACCTTCCGGACCGGCGGTTATTTTACTGGCTGTCATGACAAACTGTCCCCGTGGTTAATTGTTGGGTTGGCATTTTAAATAAGAAAATAGAACCGATGATCAGTAGTGCGGCGGTCCACATAATCATGTCAGCGCTTATTAAAGCGATAAAGCTGCCAAGAATTGAGATGATCACATTGGTGAAGCAAAAAATACTGACCTGTAAACCCATCACTTTACCTTGGCCAAGGTGACCAAAATACTCCGATAGCATGCTCGGAAAAACCACATTAATGACCGCGATACTGGCGCCCGTTATCGCGAAAGGCAGATAAATCAATGGCTCGGCGGTCGCAGTAATCGCGATTACCGCCATACCAAAGAGTAAATTTCCTAACAATAAAGAGCGTTTTTCCCCTAAGTAGCCAGGGATTTTGTGTCCAACAGTACTGCTAACTAAAACCATTAAACTGGTGATCATTACCGTGGTCCAGCCTATCTGTTTACTACCAAATGCAAGATTTTCGACCAACCATAAAGGGTAAAACTCATAGAAAGCATTAATCCCCAAGGTAAAAACAAAATAGTAGCCAATAAAGCGCCTCAAAGACTGATCACGTAACAAGGTGGCAGAATGGTTTTTCAGAATTTCCTCAAGCAGCGATAACCCCGATGGTTTTTGTGAAGGACCTTTTTCTAATACGATAATGACTAATAATAACGACAAGAGCACCGCCACACCGCCGACATAAAAGGTCATATCGACGCCATAGTCCATCAAATATCCACCTGCTAGTGGGCCGATCAGCCATCCGGCATAGCCTGTGGAGTAAAGTAGGGATAGCGCTCTGGAGCGATCGATCTGTGGATGTAGTTCAACCGCAATGGCCCTAGCAATAGAGATATTACCCTCAAAAAATCCGGTGATCAGTCGCGCCAGAATAAAAAACACAAAAGAGCTTTGAGTCACCGCATAACCGGTGGCCAAATACCCCAGCACACTGCCGATCAGAGTATAAACCAATACCGGTTTGCGCCCATAACGATCAGACAGAGAACCCATCAGGTTGCTGCCGATCAATAATCCTAGCGGATAAGTGGCAAGTGTAATGCCCAGCAGAATTTTACCGTCCCAGTTCATAAAATGGATCAAAGGGTCAGGGCTGTCACTGATAAAATAGGGCGCCAATACAGGATAGGGCAGCGCTATACCAGCGCTACCGAGTAAGGTAACCAGCATAACAATGCCCAATGTGGCTCTAGCTTTTAATAAATCCATGGGGTTAATTTTATATATAAAGTAATTGCTTTATATAGTACTCCGGTTTATGGTTTTTTTGCAACAATTAATCTAATCGAATGACTGGCACCTCACATATCGTTATGGTCTTAACGCTGCCACGTATACTAAAATCTGTGTGTAAAAGCACTTGAATAATAGGGAAATCTGCATATAATAAAAAATTCGCTAAAATCTGTATTTTTAGGCTAAAAAATAGATACAAACTTCAAAAAAAAAGTATAATTCACCTTCCTATTCAGATATTTAGCCTATGGTTACAATAATCAATCCGAGAATAATAAGCGGTTAATCATTTTGTCTATTCCAAGACTTATCTTAAACAGTGTTTTTAAATCAAAAACCGACCAACCATAACGGGAGTTTGGTGTGAAGCCAACTAATATAAAAGATCCTGAATATTTTCATAAAGTCGTGGACTGTCAATATGCCTGTCCGGCACATACACCAGTTCCAGAATATATCCGAATGATTGCCGCCGGCCGTTATGACGACGCCTACATGCTCAATTGGGAATCAAATGTTTTTCCTGGCATATTGGGGCGAGTTTGCGACCGTCCTTGCGAACCAGCTTGCCGACGGGGCAGATTAGAACAAGAACCTGTGGCTATTTGTCGTTTAAAACGAGTTGCCGCCGACAATAAGGGCAATATTAAAGATCGGTTACCCGCTATCGCCCCCAAAAATGGTAAAAAAATAGCCTTGATAGGTGCCGGTCCGGCCTCTTTAACGGTTGCCCGTGGATTGGCGCCGTTAGGCTATGAAATTGACTTATTTGACGAGCAAGATATTGGTGGCGGATTTATGCGTAACCAAATCCCTTCATTTCGTCTACCCATCGATGTGCTAAATGAGGAAGTAGACTACATTCTTGATATGGGCATTAGCGCCCATTTCAAACATTATGTCGATAGTTTAAAGAGCTTGATCGAGAAAGATTACGACGCCATATTTGTTGGTTCGGGCGCGCCAAACGGTCGTGACCTTGAGTTACCCGGTCGCCAGGAAGGAGATGCGAATATCAAAGTCGGCATTAACTGGCTCGACAGCGTCGCATTCGAACATACTAAATCAATCGGTAAAAACGTGATTGTATTGGGTGGTGGAAATACTGCGATGGATTGTTGCCGAACTGCCAGGCGATTAGGTGGAACCAACGTAAAAATTGTTGTGCGCAGTCCAAAAGCGGATATGAAAGCTTCGCCCTGGGAAATTGAAGATGCAGTGGGTGAAGATATACCGATTTTTGAGAATCACACGCCAAAAGAATTTGTGATTGAGAATGGCAAGCTTAAAGGCATGCATTTTGAGAAAGTCCGTGCCGAATACGATGAAAATGGTAAACGTAGTTTAATTCCCACCGGTGAAGATCTGGTGTTTATGCCTGCCGATCAAGTGCTGATCGCCATCGGTCAGGATAATGCATACCCCTGGATCGAAAGAGATATCGAGATTGAATTTGGCAAGTGGGATATGCCAGTGGTGGACAAAGAGACCTTTCAGTCGACTAATCCACGGGTATTTTTTGGAGGGGACGCTGCTTTCGGACCGTCCAATATTATTACTGCGGTTGCAGACGGACATAAAGCTGCCATTTCCATCGATAAATTCTGTAACAATGAGGACATCAACGATCGTCCAGCACCTGGGGTTAATTTACTGTCACAAAAAATGGGTTTCCACGAGTGGACTTATGACAATGAAATTGATCATGAGCAACGTCATCTGGTGCCACATATTGACAAAGCAACCGCGCTGAAAAATCTGAAAATGGAAGTCGAAAAAGGTTTCGACGAGGATTTAGGTTTTGAAGAGGCGATGCGTTGCTTAAACTGTGATGTGCAAACGATCTTTACCGATGATTTATGTATCGAGTGTGATGCCTGTGCTGACGTTTGTCCGACTAATTGTATTAATTTTATTGATAATGGTGAAGAAGACGATTTAAGAAGCAGTTTACTTGAACCGGCGAATCTGAAAGATCAGGATCTGTACGTGTCCGGCGAACTTAAAACGACTCGGGTGATGGTGAAAGATGAAAACGTTTGTTTACACTGTGGTTTATGTGCCGAGCGTTGCCCAACGGCTGCTTGGGATATGCAAAAATTCTCTTATTCTGTGACTAAGGCAGGAAACTAATGCAAGTGACTAATGACTCTAGTCTAAAAAAGGTTAATGACTTTCGCATCGAATCGGTCAACGACTTCGTTATTCGTTTTGGAAATGTCAATGGTACCGGTTCTGCCAGCGCCAACAATATGTTTTCTAAAGCGGTGTTCAGAATGGGTGTTCCGGTGAGCCCGAAGAATATATTTCCTTCCAACATACAAGGATTACCGACCTGGTTTGAAGTAAGAGTGACCGAAAAAGGTTATTTAGGTAGCCGCGGTGACGTCGATTTTGTGGTGGCGATTAATGGTCAGACTTTGCGTAAAGATTACGATAGTTTGATGCCTGGAGGGTATTTTCTCTACGATTCAACCAAAGCCTTACCGAGAGATTTTCGGCGGGATGATGTCATTGAGATCGGTATTCCACTGACCCAAATGTGTATCGATAACTATACCAATCCTCGCCAGCGCCAATTGTTTAAGAACATCATTTATGTCGGCGCGTTAGTGGCGCTATTTGATATGGAATTTGAAGTGTTGACCAATATGGTCGAAGAAATGTTTGCTAAAAAACAGAAGCTGATTGCGCCGAATGTTGGTGCGTTGGAATTAGGTTTTAACTATGTCAAAGAGCATTTTGACGGTATCTGCGGAATTAGTATTCAACGCCGAGACAATGTCGGTGATTCCATTATGATTGATGGCAATTCGGCCACCGGATTAGGCGCGGTTTATGGTGGCGCAACGGTCTGTGGTTGGTATCCGATTACTCCGTCAACTTCAGTGGTCGAAGCATTTGAAAAGTATGCTAAAAAGTTCAGAATTGAAAAAGAGTCCGGTAAGAACAAATATGCGCTTATCCAGTCTGAAGATGAATTAGCTGCCATGGGAATTACCATCGGTGCTAATTGGAATGGTGCGCGCGCTTTCACCGCCACTTCGGGACCGGGATTATCCTTAATGAGCGAATTTTTAGGACTGGCCTATTTTGCTGAAATTCCGGTGGTATTAGTGGATGTTCAACGCAGCGGTCCGAGTACCGGAATGCCCACCCGTACTCAACAATCGGACATTGTTTCTGCGGCTTATGCGTCTCACGGTGATACCAAGCAGGTCTTGTTGATCCCTTGCGATCCAGCCGATTGTTTTGAAATGATGGCAACCTCTTTTGACTTAGCAGAACGATTACAAACACCGGTTATCATTATGTCTGACCTGGATTTGGGAATGAACGACCATGTCAGTCGACCTCTTAAATGGGACGACAATCGTGCTTATGATCGCGGCAAGGTTCTTTCTGCAGAAGATCTCGATAACTTGAAAGAACGTTGGGGCCGTTATAAAGATGTTGATGGAGATGGCATCGGTTATCGTACTTACCCAGGTACTCACCCAACCAAAGGCGCTTATTTTACTCGTGGTTCATCCCATGATGACTACGCCGCTTACACCGAAGATAGCAGTATTTACGAAGCGAATATGCAACAGTTAGTTCGGAAATGGGAAACGGCGAAAGAGTTAGTGCCTCATCCTCAAATTAAATATCGCGATAAAGAATCTAAAATAGCCGCCATTTTTTATGGTACTAGCGCACAAGCCAGCTATGAAGCACTGGACGGTTTAGAAGCTGAAGGGATTAAGATTAATACCTTACGCATCAAATCATTTCCCTTCCATCCTGATATTGGCGAATTTATCAAACAACACGAAACCATTTTTCTGATTGAGCAAAATCGCGACGCGCAAATGCGCACATTGTTAATTAACGAATTTAATCTGGGGACCGAAAGATTGCAATCCATTCTAAATATTGATGGCATGCCTATTCGGGCTCGTCGTATTAAGCGAAAAATTGCAAGAATGTTAAACGGTGAGAGCGTTAGTCCGTTCACTACGGTCAATAGTGGTAAAGAGGTTGAAGCATGAGTTATCTAAAGTCTAAATTCCGTCACCCCGATTCTGCAAAAAATAAATTGGGTTATACCGAAGCCAACTACGAAGGTGCGCTATCGACTTTGTGTGCCGGTTGTGGCCATGATTCCATCAGTAACTCGATCATTAATGCATGTTTTGAACTATCGTTAGAACCTCACAAAATTGCCAAAATGTCAGGTATTGGTTGTTCTTCCAAAACACCGGCTTATTTCCTTTCCAATTCTCATGGCTTTAATTCGGTGCATGGCCGCATGCCATCGGTCGCTACCGGAGCTAATTTGGGCAATTCCGAATTAACCTATATTGGAGTTTCAGGAGATGGTGATACCGCGTCCATAGGGATGGGACAGTTTATGCACTTAGTGCGTCGTAATTTGAATATGGTCTATATTTGTATGAATAACGGTGTTTATGGGTTAACCAAAGGACAGGATTCAGCCACTTGTGATATTGGAAGTGCCAGTAAGAAAGGTGTACCCAACATGTTCGAAGCGATGGATCTATGCGAGTTGGCGATTGTGTTAGGTTCGGGTTATGTCGCCAGAAGTTTCTCTGGTGATAAAGATCAGTTGGTACCACTGATTAAAGGAGCGATTAAACATAATGGATTTGCGCTGATTGATGTGGTTTCTCCTTGTGTGACGTTTAACAATAATCCGGCCTCTACTAAAAGTTACGAATGGGTTCGAGATCACAAAGAAGCGACCAATACTTTTGATCTGGTTCCTCATGAGCAGGAAATTAAGGTGCAAGACCCCACAGGGCAAACTGAAACGGTCACTTTACACGATGGTTCAGTGCTAAATTTACGTCGTCAACCCGGTTCACTGGATATTAAATGTCGAGAATCAGTGTTAACCGCATTAGAAGAAGCCAAACAAAGTAGCCAGGTATTGACCGGTTTATTGTATGTAAATACCGATTCAAAAAATACTCACGAAATTCTCAACACTTCCGAGCGGCCACTCAATGGTCTGACGCAAGAAGAGCTTTGCCCAGGTAGCGATATTTTAGAGGCAATCAACGAGTCTTTAAGGTAATTTTTTAGGTTAATCAATTGAAGAGTACTAATCACTTAAAAACCAATATATGTGTGAATGCTGCTACCGGAAGAATGGGGCAGCAAATTACCCATCAAATTATAGCCTCTAATGAGGCTGAGCTTTCTTCAGCTTTTTGCCGCTCAGCCCACCCTTACCACAACAAAATTGTGCGTGGCTCCGCCAATATTCCCTATAGCAATGACATTAACGCTGGATTATCAACTAGTCAGGTCGTGATCGATTTTAGTTTGCCGGTAGTGTCTGTGTCTTTGCTGGACAATACAATTGAAAGCAAAACGCCGGTCTTGATCGGGACCACCGGGTTTTCAAAATCTCAACTTAAAACCATTCACAAAGCGAGTAAAAAAATACCAATTTTATTGGCGCCCAATACCAGTATCGGGGTTAATGTTACGCTGTCTCTGATTGCCAAAGCAGCGAGTATGTTAGATCAACAAGCCAATATTGAAATCATCGAAGCGCATCATAAACACAAAATCGATTCGCCTTCCGGTACCGCGTTAAGAATGGCCGAAGTGATCTGTGAGGCCACCAATACAGACCTTGAAAAACGCGCGGTTTATACGCGCCATCAGTCAAAAACGGCTCGGACTGGTGATGAAATTGGTTTTTCGGTGATTAGAGCCGGTGAAATTATAGGCGAGCATAAAGTCATGTTTGCGCTCAACAATGAAATTATCAGTATTGAGCATAAGGCTCAAAGTCGCCAATGTTTTGCAGAAGGTGCGGTCAAGGCGGCTGTTTGGCTCGCCAAGCAGGATAATGGATTGTATTCGATGCAGGATTTTTTGGCCGAATAGAACTTCGTGATCACAAAGTTCAAAACATTTCTACCACAGAGGCACAGAGTTCACAGAGGAAAATTAAAGTTTGATCTTTAACTCTGTGCCTCTGTAGCTGAAACTTTCGCTTCCCTGGAGGTCCTACCGTGGGCAATGGCTGGCTTCCCTTATCCCGAATTGAGATTATTTAATCCGCCTGCTGGCTAAAATGCCTATTCAAATAATAATCCACGCTCAAATAACGTCCACCACCGGTAAATAGTAAACTTAATAACAGCAATAAATAAGTGAAAGCAAACTCAATCCCATTTTGTAAAATCACAAAGCCACCTTTTTCGGTTAGCCAGTCATAATTACCGTGCTCCTGAAGTAATGATCTTGCGGCATTTACCCGTGTAGCAATTTCCCCGTCGGTACTGGAAGCGATAGCGGACCAACCATTGTCGATGTGGACCGTGAATATCGCCACTATCATAGTTACGATTAATGGGATACTGATCCAACGAGTTGCCAAACCAAGGATTAACAAGACGGCGCCAAAATACTCCGTCGCCCAGGCAAGGCTACCCAATAGTTCAGGAAAAGGCAGTCCTAATCCCCAATCCGCATTACCGAACCAGTCAATGGTGGGCTGCAGAGAACTTTCTGGATCAAATGGATTCCATTTATTATTGGCAGCCATCCAGAAAATATTGGCAAGGTAAAACCTGAAGGCTAAGGCCGGTAGGCCATCTAGAAAAGAAATTTTATCTAGAGTTAAAGATTGGATTTGATAATATTTTTGTACTAGATTCATGGTTTGCTCCAAATTGTCTTCCCAGTTGACGCACCGAATCGCATTTTGTTTCATTCTAAATGGTACTAGAAAATGTAGAGGCAATGTTCAAGAATGTTTACCACTCAAACAATTATTCGGCTTGAGCGGTAATTGCTAGACCAAGTAAATAAAACCAGCCTACATATTGTTGATCCAGTTGGCAATCGTCTGGGCATCTGCATCATCCATGGTAGCCCCAAAAGGCATCGTTGCGCCGCAAACAGAGGGATCGCCGCTGACTTTTTGATACAGGATTGAATCTGTTGCGTTACCCGCTATCACCAAGGTACCTTGTCCTTCGCATTCGTGACCATCTGCCACCACCCCTACCATTGCGGCCACTATATCTCCGGACAAGTCTACGTGTTCAGGCGTAAAACCGTCTTCATTACCGTGGCAAGTGATACATCCGTATTCTGCAATCAGTTCAACAACATTCGCATCTGTCGGATTAGCGATAGTTTGTTTATTGAAATTACCCAAGTTTCTTATCCAGCGATGCAGCATGCCAGCACCCTCTTCTTTTAGAAAGAAATAGGAATTGGTTACACCGCCACCGTCAGGCATGGCAATACCGCATGGGTTTCTCGACACAACTTTACGATACAGCAGTGATTCTCCTGGATAGCCGGGCTTAACCCGAACATACCCTGAGCTACCGCACTCTGCGCCACCACCAGTATCGGCTGGCACGTCAATCAAATTATCTTGCCAATCAGTCCCCTGAAAATTCAAATTAGCCCTGGCGCTCGAACTACCATGGCAAGCATAGCAGCCAGACTCAGAAAATAAATGCGGCATATCGTTATCCTGGGTGTCCGCGATCACTGGGTGTTCAGAGAGCAATGGAATCGGTGCGACGGCGCACTCATCTAAGGCTAGATCGCACTCATCATATTCTGTGGTCATTGCATCGTGATCTGAGCCCTCACCTGATGAGTTGTGCTCTGAATTAACAATCTGCAAATCCTGAGCAAAGATTCGATCATAACCACCGCCGGTGCCTATCGTGTCGATATAGGATTGATTCCAAACTCGATTACTGTCCACAAATCCATCATCGAGGATCATCTTAGTGGATTCATTATCTGAAGTAGGTTCGTTACAGTCACAGGTTAATATTTTTTTGACGCCTGGGTAATCAACAGAGTGTTGCTGCCAGATATCGAGCATTCTATCCACTTGTAACGCGTGTAAACAGTTTCCATAAGGTTCGAAGGTTGGCGCGACCATATGGGTATTGTAAACCAGGTATTGTTCACCTGATTGTTTATCTTCCAATCGCAACCAACCCAAATAGCGATCTTGGTCCATGAGCGCACCTTCCTTTTCTTCACCAGTGTCTCTATCGACAGCTCCGACCGGTGAGCAATGGAATCTATTATCTGCCTCTATCCAGCCATCAGAAATGGCGGGCTCACCCATACCAAGTGCCGATAAAGCGGAGTCCATTCCAACATTAAGCACTGTGAAGCGATCAGTGTTCACCATAATGGGGTTGTTGTTGCGGCTGTCGGCTGCAAAAAATTCGTACTTAGTCCCATTGTAATGGTCCGGGTAATATAAATCGGAGTCTCCACCTTCTTGAAAGCCAATAACATCAGGATCCGCAGTGTCGATGGTTGCATATTGTGCATCTAGTTCGTTGCTACTGTATCGACTAGCAACATTGAATGTCATTACTTTGAATGAGTTTGTCACGGGACCGCTACCTGGTTCACATTTAAGCCCATTATCGTCGCCGAATTCGCAATCGAGTAGATTGGTTGGATCCGGATCGTTTTCACTACATGCCGGGTTATCGGTACAGTCTTCGACCACCGAAATTGAAAAACTCAGGCTGTCACTCAAACTACCATCGGAGACAGAGATCATTATATTGTTATAATCGCCGATATCGTCGTTGACTGGTATCCCTATGAGGGCTCCAGTCCCAGTATCAAAGGATGCCCAGCTAGGAAGGTTGCTGATGGAAAAAGTCAAGTTGTCTCCGTCGGGATCGGAGGCACTCGGCACAAAGCTATAATTTTGAGCCACTTCTACTGCCGTTGCCATACTACCGCTGATCGATGGTGCTTGATTTTCGGCGCTAGCAACGTCAATCACTGCGATTGAAAAGTTGAGATTATCGGATAAAGAACCATCGCTAACCGAAATTTCAATATCGTTGTAGTCACCCAAATCGTTGTTAGTCGGGGTACCGGTTAACATCCCATCGGTGGTGTTGAAGGATGCCCAGTTAGGTAAATTGTTAACTGTAAAGGTCAGATTGTCACCGTCTGGATCGCTCGCAGTAGGAGAAAAACTATAGCTTTGATCGACTGTAATCGAGGTCGCAGGCGAACCACTGATGCTCGGTGCCTGGTTGACAGGGTTGTTATTATCGTCCTCAGCCCCACTGCCGCCGCCGCCCCCACAGGAAATCAGCAAACAACAAAATATAACGATAGGAGTCTGTTTTAAAAACCCCAATTTTAGTAGGCTATTTAACCTAAGTGAAAGCTGACTATGAACAGCTTGATAATTATTATTAACCATAACAGTTTCCTCATTAAACATTGATGTCGGGTAAACAGGAATTTTCCCCCTAAACCAAAACGCGTTAATTATGACCCCGTTGACATTACTTTACAGGATGTTCGAATAATGAGAAGCAGGTCACGTTTTAGTGACCCAAGGTGAAGGAGTTACCTTTGAATAACCTAGTACCTCGACACAGGGATTTTGACTAGTTCAGAGTTCAGCCAACAAGTGAGTGCAAGGCGTGACTCGAAGACAAGACCCAAAGCATTCGCTCCGCTCACGGGGCCAGCTTTGGTTAGCCCTTATCAAGAGTCACAACGCCGCAATCGCTTATTGGCTGAACTAATCAAAATCCCTGTGTCGAGGTACTAGAACCTGTTGAACTATGAAAGATCGACAAGCCCTGGTAAAAGGTTTTTTACTCGACTGGGAAAGGTGACTTTATTGATTTAAGATTCTTCGAAAATCTAATTTTATGAACTTTCTAACCATCAACTGATGTTATCTGTTGAGTAGGTCACGGAGCATACCACTGCTGTATCGCATAGCGGTCCAATAATGATAATTCGGTCGCCGATTTTATCTGTTTTTTAGTTCCATCTGAGGCCACAAATGAAATGGGATAATTCATAATTGAATATTCATCATAGGCAGTGAGATGGGCGAGATTTGAGTTAACCGGGGAATTGATTTTTTTGCACTGTCCGATCGCAGCGGACTTGGAATAACCAATTAATTCCATTTTGGGATAACAATCAGTTATAATTCGCTCAATGGTCTTTTCTCCGTAAGGCCAATAGCTACTTCGATATTCGTGCTCAAAGCCAAGAGCATGGCCAAATTCGTGCAAGATTAATCGTTGGGCAGCACTATCGCTAATCTGATTTGAGGTGAGCTCAAGAAGATTCATGGTCGGGTATAACGACTCATAATCCTGATGGTCACCTAGTTGTGAACCGCTGTGAAGTTTAAAACTAATTCTAATATGAGTCTGTGTAGGAGCCTTATCAAACCGGTCAAAAAATTGAAAGGACAGACTAGTTTTTTGAAGCCATTGTGGGGCCGTTGCTTTTATTAATTGCTGCAGTTCAGGACTGCCATCCAAAAAAAGGACATTTAGAACTAAGCCCTTTTGCCATTGCTTGTCCTTAATTAAAACCGCCGATTGACAATTCAAAGAATTTAACAAAATCAGCAAAAGGATGCTTATCCAGGCGCTTGAATAAGTCATTAAATTGAGTCTTATATTTCCCATCAGCAGATACTACCCTTATCTGGGAATATAGACCAGAGGATTGTCCGGTCTTCTTATCACTAGGATAAATCAGCAGAATCTTATAAAATAGACGTTTGCAAATTGCTATTTAATAATCAAAGAGAGAGTCAGAATGAACTCACCTATTATTGCACCGTCAATTTTATCTGCTGATTTCGCCCGACTAGGTGAAGAAGTCGCTAATGTCATCGAAGCTGGCTCCGACTGGGTTCATTTTGATGTTATGGATAATCATTACGTGCCTAACTTGACTATTGGTCCGATGGTCTGTGATGCGTTAATCAAATACGGCATAACCGCTCCCATCGATGTTCACTTGATGGTAAAACCGGTCGATCGTATTATTGGTGATTTTGCGCAAGCCGGCGCCTCAATCATCACTTTTCATCCAGAAGCTAGTGAGCACGTCGATCGCAGTTTGCAGTTAATCAAAGAAGCCGGTTGCAAAGCAGGATTAGTGATTAACCCAGCGACAAGTTTACAATGCTTAGAACACGTGATGGACAAACTGGACGTGATTTTATTGATGTCCGTGAATCCGGGTTTTGGTGGTCAATCATTCATCCCCAACACATTAAAAAAACTGGCATTAGTTAAAGAGCTTATTAATCAAAGCGGTCGAGATATTCGTTTGGAAGTGGATGGTGGGGTCAAAATCGATAATATTCAAGAAATTGCCAAAGCGGGCGCCGATGCGTTTGTAGCGGGATCGGCGATTTTTAATACCGACGATTACAAAGCGGCTATAGATGCCATGCGAAATAACATCGCAAAAGCATTTGAAGTTTAGTTGTTTTGGCCAAAAATCGTACATCCAACCAGGTTTTAATGATCGATAACTACGATTCGTTTACTTATAATTTGGTTCACTATTTAGAACAACTTGACGCAGTGGTGACAGTTAAAAAAAACGATGAAATTTCCATTCAGCAAATACTCGATCTAGCCCCTACTCATATTGTTATTTCGCCCGGACCCTGTACACCTAATGAAGCGGGTATTTCACTCAATTTGATTAGGGAGTTAAAAGGCAAAATACCAATTTTGGGTGTTTGTTTAGGTCATCAAGTCATTGGACAATGTTTTGGTGCAAAAGTGGTCAGGGCAGAAAATATTATGCATGGAAAAACTTCGAAAATTGTCCATACTGATAAAGGTGTTTTTGACGGTCTACCGCAAAAATTTGAAGCAACTCGTTACCATTCATTGGTATTGCAAAAAAACAGCCTGCCGGACGAATTAGAATTGACTGCCTGGACCGAAGATGAAACTGGTAACCTTGAAGCAATTATGGGAGTCAGGCATAAACAGTATAATATCGAAGGCATACAATTTCACCCAGAATCCATATTATCGGAATTTGGATTGGATATGTTGCAAAGATTTATCGAATAGCTTAAGCATTAAAGATGTTTATACGTTTCACCTTTTTCATAAGCCGCTAGTTGAAGTTTAATATCATCCACATTCGCTCCCATATATTCAGCTTTTTTAGGATCCGCTATTTCCAAAAAAAGGTGATGTGGCAAATAGCCAGGCGAAATCGAGCCGAGTTGAAACAGACAATTCTTCAATATCACCGATATAGTCGAGCACTTTTTGCTGGGATTCAAGGGTATTTATCTTACTGGCTATCGACGCCAGAAATTGTTTCGAATCTGATTGACCGTTACTAGCAGAACGGGTTAACCATTCAACACCTTTACTTTTGCTGGTTTTACAGCCTTGTCCTAGAACGAGGTTTCGACCTATTTCATATTGTGCCTTGGAATGACCTTGAATGGCTGCTTTTCTTTTATACTCATTAACAGTCTCAACGAATCTTTATGGAACTTATTCTCCTACTTTGAATATTATTCGAACATTTCGCGCAATAACGCTTTTTGCACTTTCCCCATGGTATTTCTGGGCAGCTCCTCCACAAAAAAGACTTTTTTTGTTACTTTAAAATTAGCTACCAGCATTTTTAAATGCTGAATAATATCCTGCTCCTGCAGATTATTATCGTTGGATTGTTTTACAATCACCGCTGTCACGGATTCTCCAAAATCTGGGTGAGGTAAACCGATCACCGCTGACTCTAAAACGCCGTGAATATTATCTATAATCGATTCAATTTCCTTTGGGTAAACATTGAGTCCACCGGTAATAATCATATCTTTGTCTCGGCCGATAATAGAAATATATCCGTCCGAATCAATACTGGCGATGTCGCCAGTTTTAAAAAAGCCATCGTCAGTAAATTCTTCGGCGGTTTTCTCCGGCATGCACCAATAGCCTTTAAAAACGTTTTCTCCTTTTACTAACAGATTTCCTGGTGTGTCTCTGTCGACTGGATTATCCGAATTATCAAGGATCATTGTTTTAATGCCCTGTAGAGGCAAACCAACTGTACCGGCTTTTTTTTGCCCATCAATTGGATTAGATGTATTCATGCCCGTTTCCGTCATGCCATATCGCTCTACAATGGTGTGGGATGTACGTTGTTGAAACTCAGAGAAGGTCTGAGGTAAAAGTGGTGCGGACCCGGAAGTGAATAGACGCATATTCTTGCAGGCTGATTCGTCGAGTTTTTGGTTATTCAGTAATCGCACATAATGGGTCGGTACGCCCATATAAACGCTCGCTTCAGCTAACCAGTCGATAATTTGTTCGGGATCAAACTTATCCATTAAAATGATTTTACTACCATTTAATACCGCCAAATTGACCGCCACGAAAAGCCCATGGACATGAAATAGGGGCAGACTGTGTAATAGGATATCTTGTGGTTGCCATTGCCATGTTTGTGATAGTGCAGTGCTATTTGAAATCAAATTACCATGAGTGATCATCGCGCCTTTTGGTTTGCCTGTGGTGCCTGAGGTATAAAGAATGACTGCTATATCATCCGGATTGCAATTTATATCCACGAATTCATGACTAGTCGGTAGCATATTTTCGCTATGGGAGTAGCCACCTTGTTTGTCCAGACAGCGAATCAGACAGCTAATATCAGCTCTATCTATAATCGATTTAAATACAGAATGTTTATTCGGGTCACAAAGAATCAATGCCGGTTCAGCATTATTTACAAAGTATTCAACTTCTCTTTCTTTGTAGGCGGTATTTAATGGTAAATAAATCAGCCCTGCTCTAAGGCAGGCAAAATACCAAAATAAATTTTGCGGTGATTTTTCCACTTGCACCATTACCCGATCGCCTTTAACAAGCTCGAGCCTGGTCAGATGATGTGCTATTTTACTGCTTTCATTATCTAAATCGCCATAACTATACTCACGCTTCGATGCGGGATGCTGAATAAAAATATCATCAACCGAAAAATGCTGGCGGCAGCAGGAGTATAAATTGGGCATGATGTCTGCGTTACCTGTCTAAAATCTCAAATCTATCCGTATTAATGATACTTAAATTTTACGCCAGATTGAAGAAAATTTGACCCGGCTAGAAATCTTATTGGCAAAGACAAACCTTTTCACTATCAAATTCACTCCCAACAAACCCATTCGGTAAAGCAGAAAGCCTATTATTTTGTTCCCAATAGAGGACATTTGTAAATGAATATTGCTGAAGACTGATATCTACGACTTTTGTTACATATACGTAATCGAATGTTACAAAATGCATGTCATCATTTACTTGTAATCTATCCAATAAGGAATTTAACATGTACAAATCCATCTTAATCTCAGTAATAATTTTTAGTCTTAGCGCACTTAATGCGAATGCCGCTAAAAACACTGAGGTATATGATTATGATAGAGCTTCTGATTTGGGCTTTTCAGCATTTCATAGTAAGAGCTACGATATCGCCTTTAAACATCTGAATAAAGCGTCTTTGCTTGGCAATAAAGAAGCGCAATATACCATCGCCATTTTATATATGGGCGGATTGGGTGTTGAAAAAGATTATACGCAGGCCTATCTTTGGTTAAATGTCGCTGCGGAAGCCAATCAAAGTAAATGGCGCAAACTGAGAGACAAAGTTCATAACGCGCTTTCAACAGAGCAACAAAAGGCACTCAGTTCTCTTGTTGAAGACTATATTAATAAATATGGTGCTAAGACACAGGAAATAAGTTGTTATAAACGGGCTGCTACCGGTAGTAAAATTAAGATTATGAGGTGTCTCAAACATTTAAATTCCGAAGAGAGACGCCTTTAGCTAATTTTAAGATCTAGTAAAATATTGAGAGATCGATAAGGTTTCTCAATCAGTTATGAAATATTTACAATTGACTAATCAGCCGCTTAACACGAGTGCTTCTTTTAGATTTCTTTCTCTTACCGGTTTAAGGAGATAGGCAACAGCGCTAACATTAAAGGCCTCTGACGTGTATTCGTCGTATGCTGTGGTAAAAATGATCGTCGGTGGTTGTTCTATTTGAGAGATGTGTTGTGCGGCTTCTAGTCCGTCCATTTCGGGCATTCGAATATCCTTTAATACTACATCCGGATGATGTTTGGAAAGCTGGTTTTGTTTTAGATAGGATTGGACCTGGCTAGAAAACCGTAAGAATTCTGTTAGCTGAACTTTTTGCTGCTCTTACGTCATCATTAGCGGTCCCTGATTCATTTATTTGCTTAAAGACAATTATGATTTTAACTCAATCTGGCCATACCCAGATCGGCCTGTCTAACAAACTTTGACCGATTATTTCAGTTTGCCCAAGTGTTTTCTCTAATTCAATCGCATGACATTCGGGGTGTTGATTTAACGCAGCGATTAAACGGTTGGCATGAGAAACTACCCATACCTGGGTAACTTCAGATACTCGAATAATTAGGCGAGACAAAGCAGGCAATAGATCGGGATGCAAACTGGTTTCCGGTTCATTTAAAACCATCAGCGGAGGGGGACGAGGTGTTAGCAAAGCGGCTACCCATAGAATATAGCGGAGTGTTCCATCGGATAATTCTGCGCCCGACAAGGCTCTTAACAATCCTTGCTGAGAAAATTCAATTGAAAATCGACCATCTTGGTGGCGAACTACATCCAGACTGGCGCCTGGGAAAGCATCTGAGATAGCCTCATCAAGCGCCCTACTGTCGCCAATCTCACGAATGGTTTGAATGGCAGCCGCCAAATCATGCCCATCGTGATGCAGTACCGGTGTTCTTGTTCCAAGTTGTGGTTTTCTTGCTGGCGCGTCTTTGTCGGTTCGAAAATGATCATAAAAACGCCAGCCTCGAATGGATTCCCTGATATGAAATACTTCCGGACTTGCCGCGGGATCGGCAATATTGTCAAACATACTGGTGAACGAATTGACATGTTGAGAGACAACATGCCACTGGCGCTCATCACGAGTTCTTAATAAAGGCCCTTTTCTATCGACTAATAAACTGGCAGGTCGATATTTTTCACCGGCCCAGATGCATTCGCGTTTGATTTCAGGATCTAATGCAAAAGCTGAAGATGAAGGTTCAGGCAATCCAAGGGAGATTGCATAACCAAATTCTTCACTGGAAAATCCGAGCTTTAATCGCATGACCTGTTTGCGAACACTGCCTTGGACTGGTACTTCGCCTTTTTTCATTCTCTCAGAGATTTGTTCGGGTCCAGCCCAAAAAGTGGAATCCAATCCGCCTTCGGCGGCCAGCGAATTGATGACTCCACCTTGTGCGGTTTCTGCCAATAATCGTAATGCCCGGTATAGATTAGATTTTCCGCTACCGTTTGCACCGGTAATGACGTTGAGTGGTCCCAGGGGTATTACTAATTTTAAAATCGATCGATAATTATTAATTGATAAACAGGTGAGCATATAGTTTGGAAACCCCTAAATTCCACCCTTTAATTTTTTTAGTAAATCGTCATTACCCTTTAATTGCTCAGTCCATTGATCAAAGTTGCCAGTCATACTCTCCAGTGAAGAGAGGTCGCCGACTTTATCTGAAATCGCCGAACCAAATTTTCCTTTTAGTTTTTTGGCCTGCTCTTTTACCTTTGCGCCGATCGCTGCGGAAAATAACTTTTCAATGCTGGACTTAATTTTAAACTCCGGATTTTGTAATGTTCCCGTTGCAATCACATCAACGGTCAATAGTTTTTGCTGATTAAGTTGAGAAGCTAAGGATTTTTGCCAACCGGATAATTTTTCTGGTGCACTAATATTAGGATTGCTCAGTTTTACCGACAGCTTAAGATTTATTTTCTCTAAAGTAAACTCTCCTGTAAGCCTTGAGTTAAGTTGTCCGGAATTAACCATCCAACTTCCTTGATCGGTTTGCATTAGTTTCATATTGGAGACTGGCCATTGCAATATAGATGAGTCAATCCTGGTTAACATTTTGTCTGCACTGGACCAATCGCTACTCGCCGATAAATTGGCCTGGCCCTGTCCTGAAATATTCATATCCAACTTGGCAGGTTTGCCGATCAGCCAGGGAAAATATCCGAAGTTGGAACCAATACCAGAAAGCTGCCAGTGTTTATCCCTGCCACTGAGGTTGATTTTTTTCACCAGTAAATCGGGGAAAATT
>CAZOBX010000041.1:0-12451 GCA_964578045.1 uncultured Kangiella sp.
GGCTTTGGACAAAAGGAACTCGCAAGAAAGCGAAGCGTTGCGAAACCGCTTTTAATCTTAGAAATGTCAAAATTGGTGCGGACCAAAGGTCCGCTATTCGAACCAATGAGCCACCACTATGCCTAAATCTACAACAAAGTCGAAGCAGCTCCATAAATAGCCCTGAAAAAACCACTAAAACAGTCCACCTCCACGGAAAGCAACACATTTAAAGGCATCATTCGGTAGTTTTAGAACAAGAAAGTATTTTGAGAATTATTTCTTCCCCTCAATCAAACTCTGGAAATTACTAATCAATGCAATCAATTCTAAAATTTACTTTGCTAATCATATTACTGATACCAAAACCAGCTACCGCTGAGTCATCGCGGCAGGTGGTCCAAGCTTTAAAATCCCAACAATTGGCTATTTCGAATCTACTGGTCAAAACCTATCACGTAGATAAACCCGGTGCGGCGGTAGTAGTCGTTAGAGACAATAAAGTCCTTTTCAGCCAGGGTTATGGCCTGGCCAATGTCGAGCAAGGCACGGCTATCACTTCAACCACCTCGATTGGTTTAGGCTCGGTCAGCAAACAATTCACCGCCGCCGGACTTTTGTTATTGGTGCAACAGGATAAGCTGGATTTGGATGCCAAGGTGTCTCGCTATTTACCCGATATGCCAGAGCGATTTGCCGGAGCCACACTTCGACAAATCCTGAGTCATACCTCTGGTTATCCTGATTTTTTCAGCAACCCTGAATGGTATAAAAAGGTCAATGATCCGATCACACCGAAGGGCATGATCGAGCTGATGTCTTCTCTGCAACCCTTGTTTGAACCAGGCTCACGCTGGCAATATAGCAATTTTAATTACATGGTTCTGGCGGCAGTGATTGAATCAACCAGCGGTTTGAGTTTTGCCGATTATATGCAGCAGGCAATATTTGACCCGCTGCAGTTAAATAATTCAACACTGGATGAACACGATAAAATCATAAAAGGTCGAGCGACCGGTTATGAGTCTAATGGAACCCATGTTAGCAATGCCCATTATATGCATGCCAGTCACTTTTCCGCCGCTGGCGCGTTGATGTCTTCAGCAAAGGATATGGCTCGTTGGCATCAGATTTTTAATGCTGGTGAATTTATTCAAGCTGAATTAGTCAAGCAAGCCTATACCCCCATCAAGCTCTCAGATGGTTCGAGCCACGGTTATGGATTTGGTTGGAATATGGCCAATTTTCTCGATGAGGAGATTATCTGGCATTCAGGTTCCGGTATCGGTTATGAATCCACGGTGATCCAACTGCCTGGCCAATCCAATATGATGGTGGCGGTTTTGAATAATTCGCCTTTTATAGCCAATTCCACCGATATTGCCCGTCGGGTGGTGGCGATTATGCTGGATAAACCCATTCCGGTATTTAAGCCTGTCATGCTAACCAGTAATCAATTAAAAGGTGTACAGGGGCTGTACCATTTATCAGATGGCGAAAAACTGGAAATTCGCATTATTGATAAGTTGATGCAATATCGTTTTGCTGGAAGTTCATGGCGCGCTTTTTTGGCCAGCCAGCAAGATCTTTTTTATCGTGAAGATACTCTGAATCATTTTGCTATTAAACGAGATGAGCAAGGTGGAGTGATAGCCATTAAGTTTACTTATGCCGATCAGCAAAAGGTGAGCGGCAAAAGAGTCTCTAACCAGGTTGAAATGCCGCCGGCCAAAGTCGCTTACAATCCAGATGTGATCAAAACACTAGTGGGAAAATATGATTTAGGGGCGGGTAATTTGATCCAACTCCACTGGCAGAATGACACCTTGTTATTACAGATTGGACCCCAGCAAAAAGTCGCTTTGGCGGCTGCCGCGGATTATCAGTATTTCTCAGTGGAGGCGGATATTAAGGTGAGTTTTGAACGGCCAGAGAATGCGCCGCTAGTGATTAATGTGCAACAGAATTATCCTTATCGGGCAGTTAAGATGAAGTAGATGCGAGGAGCGAGAGTTTAGGGTCAAGAGTTTAAGCGATCGCTTCCTTCCACCAACAGAATAATCCGAGCGTAATCCCAACGGTGACTCCCAATAAACAGACTTGGCCCCAGCCTACGAGTCCGGTTCAACGCTTAGATAGTTTCATCCAAAATCAAATGGGCGGAATTGAGCGCACCTTCAATAAACCCGTGATAGTCTGAATAAGCTTCACCGCAAATATGCACATTTTTTCGGCCAGAACCCACAGAAAAAGCTTTAAAAGCCTGTTGCACTTTCCAGGATTGAATACCCGGCTGCCAACCATGATTTCCCGCGCCGTATGGCTCACTGGCCCAATCACGAATGCCATAAGTAATAATCGAAGCTTGAATGTAATTGGCGGTTTCCTCTAAGCTTCTTTGGGCAAAAATGTTTTTAGCGTTGTCGTTTAGTTGAACCGAGTTTGGGTGTTTTTCGGATTCAAGTGCTCGCTTAACATCACGAGCAATATACTTGGCGAATTCCTCAATCAATTCATTGTTACTATCGATTTCAGCTCTATCATGATTTTTTGAGTCAACAATATAGTGTCGCCAATATTCGGTTGCAGGGGTATCGGTATACAGCATGACCATTCCAAAACCATCGTCCTCGGGACCGGGTTCGCGTCGGCTATAATGCAGTTCACGAGTGGGCATTCGGTTGGCATATTGTTGTGGTTTTTGACCGGGCTCCCACCAGGGACTGTCGGTGACAAAAAAGACTTTCGACATAGCGAATCCATTGACCGATTCGAGTTGTTCCGCAATATTTTTGGGTAACGATGAAGCCAGTTTAACAAGGGGGGATTTTGGCATGGCTAATATCAGTCGGTCGACGATCGCATTTCTTATGCCGCTGTTGGTTTCAAAAGTTAAACTGAGTCGATTTTGGGTATCGTTACATTCACAAAAGGCGATCAATTTGTGTGCATTGTATATTTCGACATTACTCATTTGATGCAGGCGTTTGAGTAATTCCCGAGTGATTTTTTCGGTTCCGCCCTTTATCGTGGCGAGTTCCTGACCGACGGTTCTTAGCGCCCGTAACCACCAGATAATCCATTCCATGGCATTCAGATTTTCCGGGATCATATGGTAGAAAGTACCGGTATCTCTTATTTTCATTAATGCCTGATGACTCAAAATGCCATCCGCACTCAATGCATTCCAAAAGCCCTGTTTCCATAAATATTTACCGTGCAACTTTTGCGAGCGACGAAAGCGACAATAACTCTCTTCGGTTTGAGCGTCTATCCAGTCTTGGTCATCCGGCGATTGGCCCATTGCCAACATAATGCCACGTCTTAATAGCTGTAATGCATCCAGACCTTCTTCTTCCGGCAATAGGTCGTATTGTGGAAAGTTAATATCTTCTGCGCTAGGTCCTACAAATTCAATGAATTCGATGTCGAGATCGTGGATCATTTTTGCAAAGGTAGGCTGCAGCGTGGGTTCAAAGCGCATCGGTCCGAACTCAGCTAAAAAACCATTCATTTCAACGGTTTCCATTCGACCGCCAAATCGGTCATTAGATGCTTCAAGCAGCACCACTTTCTTGCCGGCCAAACCAAGTTTCCAGGCGCAATAGAGACCTGAGACGCCACCACCGACTATCGCGATAGTATTGCTACCCTGGGTTTTTAATGACCACTGACACTGTTCGATTGGCATCGTTGGTTACCTTAGCTGTTGAAGATTTTAGCCGTTAATGAAATGGCATGTTGAAATGGTGGCGCATTCTAAGCTTAAAGTAGCGTTTTCGCCAGAAATATTAGTTGAATAAACTAACTGGTGTAGAGAGCTTGTTAAATGAAGGGAGGTTCTAGGTGATACAGGTTACGGGCCAGGTTCTATAAGTGCTATAAGTGAAGGTAATAAGTTCTATACGGGCTATAAGACAAAAGTTCAAGTTCTAGGTTTAGCATGACCCGCGTAGCGCTTTGGGTGCTAGGTTTTAAGTTCTAAAGCATATTCTTATCCCTACTCCTAGTACCCAGAACCTACTACCTAAGAAGACGAAGGCTTGTCTGTAATCCTTGATAGATTACCTATTTTTTGAAGGTTTAATATCGCGGCGCCGGTGTGTGCGAAAACTAATATCGGTAAAATAAACCTGGTACCCACATCACGGTGGAAATAAGCAAAGGGTTGCATAAATGCGATCATCAATATTTGAAAATTATTTTGCACCAAAGTTTGGAGCAATTCGAAACGCATAAATCCCGGAAAATTGACTAATCCTAATAAGGGAAAATCGATTCCAACGCCGACATAGGCCGTCACCGGTATGCCTAATAACAAACAATATAATGTGTAGTGCATTGTTCGAGCCATCATCTGATGACGTTTTAGATGATGATGTCTCGCCGTTCTGGCAAATTTAAACCGATAAAATAAAGCAAGCAAGGTTAGCGCGAAAATAGCTAACCCTATATTCATATGAACCACCAGCAGATACCAGTTTTCTACTTCAGATTGGGTCGTATAATAGCGCCGGTAATAAGCGGTTAAGTAAACAATCAGTAGGCAAGCCACAATGCTCCAGTGCAGCAGTCTGATTTTAATATGAACTCGGTTTGGTATCTGACCGTGTGACACTTTTTATTTCGCTGGACCGTTAAGGATTTCCCTATCTTTGCCTCCGAGTGGCACATGACAACCCAGGCAAGCGGGAGCACGGCCCGACAAATGGACATCTTGGAAGACAAGAATGGATCCATCAGGATTATACTCAGCCCAAAACCAGTCGTTATTTTCTGAGTCGTATCCTTTCTCACGCTGGAACATAATGGTGAGTGCCTCATAGTTTTTACCTTGCGGGTTAGCATAAACTTGTTTAGGCGTTAGGCTTTCTTTGGCACCATAGTTATGCTTTACAATCAATCGACCTAAATGGCCATCGATTGTTGCGTTGGTTGTAATCACCTCTTGAATGCTTCCATGAGGACGTAAACCAACAAATGGAAAGCTGCGCATTCGGTCATGACCGATCAGTTTGTTATCACCCATATAAGCCCACAATTTTGCAGCATAGGCATCATCGATCGGTCGACCAGCCTTTTTAACCGATTCCGCAGCACCTAATGGTGCGGGCTGACTAAAGAAGAAGGCCATCAAGGCTAACATGACGATCAATTGCTGAGTGAAGGATTTAAAACTCGTCAACTTAATAGATGGTTTGTTAATGGTACTCATTATTTTTTACTCCTGATGATTAGTCGAAAACCCGGCTTATGCTCGTTCAATTAGAATCTGTCATGGTGTTATGACTAATTATTTTTTCGGTTCTACATAGCTATTGGCTAACTTTGAAATATGACCCCCTGTGGCTTTTTTACCCGCACCTTTACCAGCCGTTAATACAGGATAGTATTGGGTGAAAACAAAATCGTCAGCCGCCGAAACCTGATGACAGCTATTACAGGCTGCAGATGGAAATGCTTTTGCGGTGTTGGTCAATGTTTTATGGTTTTTTCCTGAAAAACTAAAATAAGCCCAGTTGCCCGGCTCATTGGGAAAATCGGCTTTGCTTTTAATGGTTGCTTCCAGGCCAATAAATTCACCCTGAAAATAACCTTGTCCGCTTACCGCTGCTTTCGAGCCCACACTGACAAGTTCTTTGACTAAAATAGTGCCATCACGAAACTTGCCAGTCTCTTTCCAGTAACTCCAACTTTTGGGATCAATATAGACATTGTGATGCTCCGGAAATGCCGCTTTGCCACCATTCATTTCATTCGGCGTGACAGGAGTGCCTACATAAATCCATTCGCGGTATCCGGTGGGTCGTTGCAGTTCGCCGTTGTTAAAATCATAGGTTTCTGCGGCATGCAAGGTGGCAAATGAGAAGGATTGTAAAATCAATCCAGCAAGAATTGTTAGACGAATATTAAATCGGTTGTTTTTAACGATTTTCATGGTTACTCTATCCTCGTGTCATTAGAAAAAATTATTTTTTCATTGGATTGGGCGAGTGTAAGCCAATCATTCACAAAGGGTGGTATCCGAGATGCTCAAAGATGTCTCCAGTCGTATCAATAATTGCTCGAATACAAATGTTCTCGAGGATGTGTTTGAAACACTAAGATTTAAAGGCAATATTTTTTTTAATTCTGAACTCGCTTCCCCTTGGGGAATATCCATGAACTCAATCAATAGTCCACGATTTCACATTGCACTAAAAGGCGACTTTCATATTGGTGTAGGTGATAGGGGTGTCGGCGATCTCGATGATCGAGTGGTTATTGCCAAACCCATGGATATTGTGGTGATACCGCACGGTGATATGCATTGGATTGCCGATCAAACCGATAGAGAATTGACCCCAGCCGAACTTGCTGGGGAAGCCTGCTCGTTAGGTTCTCCACTTTTTCAGCAAGGCAAAATTACCAACAAATTGATTTGCGGCATCGTTAATTACGATCAAAATATTTATTATCCTTTGTTAAAATCGTTACCGCAGGTAATTCATTTTTCGAAATTCGATTCAAGCGATCCGATATGGATGACGGTTCAAATAATCGAAGCGGAAATGAAAGTTGTGCATCCCAATAAAAACTCAATGATTGATCGATTAACCGAGGTACTTTTTCTACAACTTTTGAATAAATATGTGAGTGAACACCGAGAAGAATCGGGATTTTTTGCAGCCCTTCGAAATAATCGAGTTCATCAAGTGTTGGAACTCTTTCATCGAGAACCTGAATTTCCATGGACACTAGAAGTACTAGGTAAAAAAGTTGGCATGTCCAGAGCGACATTGGTCAGGCAATTCAAAGACACGGTAGGGGTGCCGCCAATGACTTATATCTCCAATTGGCGGATGCTGAAAGCTTATCATTTTTTGAAATACTCCAGCATATCACTGGATGAAATTGCTGACCTGGTTGGATTTTCATCGGCACGGACATTTAGTAAAGCATTTCAACGCCATTATAATTACACACCCAGTGAATTGCGGCGTGAATCTTAGATATTAAAGAAGTTTTAGGTTCTAAGTTCTAAGTTCTAAGTTCTAAGTGCTAAGTTTTAAGTGCTAGGTGCTAGGTGCTAGGTGCTAGGTTTTAAGCTCGCAGCTTCGAAACTCAGGAGGTAAGTAAAATGCTGTATAAGCTGTTGGCCGACCTGGTGCTCATTTTGCACCTGTTTTTCATTGTCTTCGTATTGCTTGGCGGACTGCTTATTCTTTGGCGTCGTTGGATCCTTTGGCTGCACATTCCTGCGGTTATTTGGGCCGTGGTGCTTGAATTTTTAGGGCTGATTTGCCCATTGACACCCTTGGAAAATTCTTTACGTCAAGCCGGAGGTGACGCGGGTTATGGTGGCGGTTTTATTGAACATTATCTGATCCCATTAATTTATCCATCCGGTTTAACCAGAGAGTTACAGATGATACTCGGTGCCATTGCGATCTGTGTGAATATTGGTATCTATGGATTTGTTATATATCGGCAGATCAATAAAAACAAAAAATAAAAGTTGTATACTGATTTCAAGCGCTTTACTTTTTTAGAACCTAGTACCCAAAGCGCTACGCGGGGCATGCTAAACCTAGAACCTAGAACCTAGAACCTAGAACTTAGAATTTCACTCTCGGCTTCAGCTGAAACTGGCTTTCTTTCCAGGCAAAATAACTTCCCAGAAAAAACAACAGGATAAAAAAGGTCACGTTCCATTCCAAAATATTCTCCGACTCATCACTATTCATTTGCAGCATTTTGAGAATGACACTGGTTAATCCAATTAAAAGAATAATCAAACAGATTACATACTGAGCGGTTACAATTTCTTTTAGCAAAGGGAATGATTGGGGTGATTTTACCAGCAGTAGTTGTTGTCTCAGTTGCATAAATTGTGCCAATAGGGTGCAGGCGAAGAAAAGGGTGATTCCGTAGCGGCGCATCAGTCGGTAAAAGTCGCCTTCGGAGCCAAGAAAGTCGGCATATAGAATAAGAAAAAGTGCGCCGAGGGTACCCAACCAGAACATCAATCGGGTGGTCTTATTACGGCGCTGGGTTAATTGAAATAACCACAACTGAGCCAGATACCAATACCAAACCAGAAATACCGCAGTTATCATCATGCCGGGGCGAAACAAAAAGATCGCGTTGCCTTGCCTGGCGGCTCGGCTAATGGAGGTGCAACCTTCGACAAAAGGGATACAAGCGGGTACCAACCCCGCCTGGACGCTGATGAAATAGGAAATCACTATCGTCAGCAAAGGTAAAAAAGTCACAATCAAAGCGACTCTGTAAAGTTTCACATGACACCGCCAATCAACTGAGATCTAATAAGCTTAACCACTAATCTCGCGTAATTCCAGAAATATGCGTTGAGCTTAGCACCTAGAACTTAGACAAAAATGCACGGAGCAATTTTTGAACAGCTTTAGCTGGCCTGAAAGGTGAACAACATGGATGTTGTGAGTCAGTTAGAACCTAGAACCTAGAACTTAGTACTTAGTACCCAAAGCGCTACGCGGGGCATACTAAACCTAGAACCCGATTTCTGCCGGAGGCTCCCCAAGCTCGTTCCTCGAAACTATGTTTTCTGTCGTTTCGGATAGGGACAATGGTAGAAGACTTATTGATTTTGGTGCAGTTTAGGTGCAATATTGAACCTAGATAACTAAAGGAGAAAAAATGTGTCCAGACAAAGTATTACATTCACACAACCCAATGACGATTGGCTACAAATGCAGGTCGATAGTCAGGAATACAATACCAAAACCGAGGTCATTAACGATTTAATCCGTAAAGCCAGGCAGAGGCAAGCTGAATTCGAAATGATCCGAATGGAATTAATCAAAGCGGAGGAGAGTGGTTTTTCTGATCTCTCTGGTATCGAGATTAAAGAGCAAGCAAAGCAAAAATTGAGAAACGATGGGTTCCTATAAATTACGGATAAGTAAACGGGCACAAAAGCATCTTGATAGAATTTACATCGATGGCTTTATGGAATGGGGAGAAGCTCAGGCTGATTTGTATTTTGATAGTTTGTTGGAACATTTTGAATCTCTAACGGAAAATCCATTTTTGTATGTCCGAGTGGATGAAATTAGAAAAGGCTATCGTCGAAGTGTTTGTGGCAAACACTCAGTCTATGACCGCGTTCGCAACAATACTGTTGAAGTGATGGGTATTTTGAAAAAACAAAGCACAGATAATCAACTTTGATTTCAAACATTACCTACAAATCCTTATATTTAGAATATAGAAACCCGCAGCTGTTTTTTCGAATCCCGTAATTCGCAACTGTTTTTTGCTTACTCCTAGAACCTAGAACTTCCCACCTGCCGCAAAGCGGCCTACGAGCCAATCCGATAATTTAAAGTTCAAATATCGCATTTATCAATTTTGTATTGTCTTATTATTGTTTAGCTGTTAGATTTAATTCCTTGTAACTAATTGAAATATTTGAAATATTTTGAGCAAGAGTGTTTATGAGTGTGAAGTTGATATAAGTTATTGAACTCGAAGCTCACAAATCATCGCACGAAAGTGTATTTCCACCGAATGGGATAAGGATGGTGTTGGAAAGTAGTCTTTGTATATTTCACTAAAGAGAGTAATGCAGTTTGAGATTAGAAGAATCAAAGGAATGTGGCAATTGTGGTAATCATTCGACAATGGAGGAGTTATTTCAACTCCGAAAAATCAAAGGGAAAAAGTCTAAGCAACACATTTGTCCTGGCTGCGTGATCAAATTAGATCTACGGCAATATCTACTTATTAGATACATGTTTGCCTTCTATCTCGTCTTTGCAATCATATTGTATTTCTTCAAGCCAAACTCAGGTACGACCTGGTTAACATTAAATATCATCGTTTATTTTTTCGCCTCTGCTGTCTCTTTAGTTTTGCATGAGCTCGGACATGCTATCTCTACCAAATTGATGGGTGGAGTGGTTCCCAAAATAATCATCGGTACAGGTAAGAAACTATTTAAGTTCTCAATCAATGATACAGTATGGGAAATAAAGTCTTTTTGGTCTATCGGTTTAACTTATCTGGCGTTTAAGTCAGACGGCGAACTTCCTAAATATAAATACGGTCTTTCAATATTGGCTGGTCCAACGGTTAATTTAGTAATAGCCGTTGCTGCAGCTTTGGTCATTTTTTATAGCAGCTCTTTCCAAAATATTAAAACCGGTATTAACATTCCTCTTATCTTTTTGGTGGTTAATGTCATTATGTTCTTAAGCTCTGTTATTCCCAGAAGTATAAAAGGGCCAGTTCCATTTGAAAACGATGGTAAATTACTTTTTAAGATTATACGAAATGACAAGGAAACAATTAAAAAATATTTTCGTCAATATTACGTAGTTTATTTGGTAGAACTTCATGAAAAAGGAGAATTTGAATACGGACTAGAAGTAGCCGCTGAGGCGTTGACACATGATCCGGACGACGAATATATGAGAAACTTCTATGCAATGTTTCTTATTATGAATGAAAGGTACGATGAAGCGATTGCAGTTTGTGAGACGGAACTATCTAGTTTGAGTTCGGCCCCCGAAACAATTGAAAACAAATTCTTAATCGCGTTAACTCAGAACAATTTGAGCTATGCCATTTATGAAAGAAACGATGGTGATGCGGTTAAATCCTTAGAATTTGCGAAGATGGCTTTTCAAGCAATTCCTTGGGAACCGAGTGTTTTGCAGACCTATGGTTGCGCCTTGAACGCAAATAACGAGCTAGAAGAAGGAATCAATATGTTAAAAAAAGCTCGTACGTTTGAACAGTCGGAACTGAGTTTAAGTCAAGGAGATGCTTCTTTAGGAATTGCCTACTATTCTAGGCAAGAATTTAACAAGGCCAAAGAGTGTTTAGAAAGAGCTCAGGAAATTGGAATTGAATTTTCAGAATTACGCCGGTTGAAAAATATGTTGGTGGTGAGTGGTTAGTCGCTGAATGAATTACATGTGTATGAAACGTCTAAGATATATTACCAGAAAACGGGTGATGAGGTGTTGTACATAATCGCTTAGCTACTAGATATTGTATTTTTTAGGATAAACAATAAAAAGAGAAAAATCACTAAGTTTTTGAAAAAGGGGATCGATATGGAAAGTAACAATGTATATGAAACACCGAAAGCTGAGTCTTTACTGGATGAGAGGTTATTCGCTTTTGGTGGCTGGCTTCGTTTTTATCAAGTTATCAATATATTATCGATTGTTTTTATCGGGATATTAATACTCGCTATTGCGGGTTTTGAAATTATGGGAGCCTATGAGGAAAATGAGTTAAAAGATGCCTTTATTGGTATTTTTGAATTTTTACCAGACTTAATTTTCCCAATAATAATTATTCGTATTTTAAAAATAAAGAATGAAAAAATACCGGATGAAATTGTGAAATATCTTGGGTATTACGTTGCAGCGTCGTTATTGGTTTATGGTATTTTTTATTATTTGTTTAAGACGGATGTAATCGCTGAAAAACCAGTTAGCTTTTTGAGTAGTTTGATTTATTACTATATTTGGTCGTCCTATTTTAAGAAGTCAAAACGAGTGAAAGCTTATTATGGGGCTAATGCAATATGAACAATTGCAACAAATGGCGTTCAAATATCTGGCTTAGCGATTTTGTATTGTCTAGATGTTGTAAAGTAGACTTGAACCCCTATTCCTTAAGTATTGATTGGGAAAGATTTTCATGAAAATTATAATTTTAATAATAATTCTAATCATAGCGGTTGCCGTAACCCTCGCTTTTATTGATAGAGATGCGGATGTTGTCAAATCCGCAATTCCCGCACCTCACGCAGTTTCTAAACAGGCCATAAAGGCCAATCTGGTCATTCATAACACCAGCATTTACACCGCAAACGATCAACAGCGAACCGCCGAAGCAGTAGCGGTTAAAGATGATAAGATTATTTTTGTCGGTTCAAATGATGAGGTTCAAGCCTATATCGGTGAAACGACCACCCTTTTGGATATGGCTGGCAACACGGTTTATCCAGGTTTTACTGACGCTCATGTGCATATTAAATGGATTGGGCAAAGGGAGCTTGGTCTTAATTTACAGGGGCTTGATGATTTAACCCATGTGGTTAATAAGATCAAAGACTATGCCGATAATATCGAGGATGGCAATTGGGTCACTGGTAGGGGCTGGATTGAAAAAAAATGGCCGGAAAATCGTTTCCTGCATAAATCAGATGTGGACTGGTTTAGTGCAAACAAGCCATTGTTGGTATCGCGCGCTGACGAGCATTTAATCCTTGCTAATACAAAAGCCATGCAAATTGCCGGTATCAACCGTGATACACCTGACCCGGAAGGTGGACAAATTCTTCACGATAAAGATGGTGAGCCATCTGGAATATTTATTGATAATGCCATGGCGCTCATTCGCAAACATATCCCAACACCAACAAGAGAGATGGATAAAAAATCACTTCAAGCAGGACTGGATTTTATGTCACGTATGGGGTGGACAC
>CAZOBX010000041.1:12461-30635 GCA_964578045.1 uncultured Kangiella sp.
GACTCGGCTGGTCAAGTTCAGGAAGCCGGAGGCAGTTTCGCAGATATTGAAATTTTAAAGGAAATTCATGACCAGGGTAATCTTAAGAGCCGGATCTATTATTCGGTAATTTCCGGCCAGGAGGGGGCCCGGCTAATCGACCAAGGCGCTGAAATATCGCCGGACAATATGATTGATGTCCGCGGCATAAAGGTTTTTGCTGACGGTGCACTGGGATCGCGTGGTGCAGCCTTGTTAGAACCTTATGATGATGTGGATACAAAAGGTCTGCTACTGATTAACCGTGAAACAACCCTTCCTGTATTGATCGATGCGCTTAAAAATGGCATTCAAATAGAAACCCACGCCATTGGTGATTATGCCAATCGTTTTGTGCTTGATTTGTATGCAGAGGCGTTTAACAGGGTGCCCATTAGCGAACGCAAAGTCGCTGATCCTCGCTGGCGTATTGAACACGCACAAATCACCCATCCCGATGATCAGCAGCGTTTTGCCGACTTAGGGATCATTGCCGTGGTCGAGGCTTCCACCGTCAAGGGGGATTTATATTTCGCCCCAGATCGGATTGGTTCTGAGCGTTTAAAATATGCTTATCGCTGGAAATCATTAATCGACAAAGGCGTCAAGCTCACCGCCGGAACCGATGCACCGGTCGAAGTCGGTGACCCAAGGGTTGAATTTTTCTCGCTAGTGCAGCGCACGGATTTTAACGGCTTTTCAACCGAGGATTGGCATCTGGAAGAAAAAGTCTCCCATGATCAAGCGCTTAAAATAATGACGATCAATGCCGCTTATGCGGCATTTCAAGAAGACATTCGCGGATCAATCGAGGTTGGTAAAAAGGCTGATTTTAGCATTTTCGATAAAGATTTTATGACCATAAAACCGATTGAAATCATGGACTCGAAAACGGTTATGACAATTGTGGATGGTAAGATCACTTATCAATGACAGTATCTTCCAATAGGAGGACGTGTTTATCGGGGATAATACAAGTTATGTGGATTATTTTCGGATTGGTTTTGGGAAAGTGGTTATGCCAAAGGCATTAAAGGCACTAATTGATTTTGTGGAGGTTAACAAACAGGCATGGAGGGGGATTAAAAGATAGGTACTAGGTTCCTAGGTGCTAGGTGCTAATGGCTAAGACAACAACAAACTATCTGACAAGAGTTTTTGAATACTCTGTCGGCTATCCATCACTGCTAGTAGAATAATCGTTTTACAATCTTTATCAACTCGATAAAATACCATGTTGTGCTGGTCAATTTGATATTGGCGATATTCTTTTATGCCTAAATCAATTAATCGACTGCTAATGGGTGCAAAGTAAGGATTATCTGGTAGTTTGTCCAGAATCGCTTTTTTGATGGAATGTTTAGTTCGCTTGGCTAAATCGGAGGAATACTTAGCGCTACACGGGGCATACTAAACTTAGTACTTAGTACTTAGAACTTAGAACTTAGTACTTAGAACTTAGAACTTAGAACTTAGAACTTAGAACTTAGAACCTAGAACTTAGAACTTAGAACCTATCTTCTTATCCCCGTCCTATGACTCTTCCGAATAAAACCACTAAAGTCTTTGAATACACTCGCTTGTTTTGCATACCTGGGCCAGTCGTTAACTGTGTCGATCACCTGGTTAAGTATTTTGATAGCTTCTTTATGTAAACTCGATGGAACCACGGATAGTAAATCCTGTTTAGTGAAGTCGTCTCGTTTACTGTTAATGGTTAATTGATGGCTATTGACCCAAGGTGAACCCGGTTTATAACTGAAGGCAATGTCAAAAGCCGGCGCGAGAGTCCAGTGATTATTTTGGTCAAAAATAAAACCAAAGTTTTTAGTATGATCGTCATGGTTTCGCGCAATCACATTGAAGCTCATGTGGCGAAACATTTCCAGCGCGTCCTTGCGTTTCAAGCGTAAGGTTCGAAGCAGCTGGAAAAGCTCTTCGTAGCTGTAATGCCCCGGTTGTCTATAGTCGGCATGTGCCATAGCGCACAAAGATTGGTAGTGAATTTTTTGGTTGCCGATTCGATCGAATCGTTCAGTAATAAAGTGGGCGAGGTCGCCATCTTCTAATAAGAAACAAGGATTCATATTGAGCCCACAATCCTTGGCCATTAAATAGTAAGCATATTCCATGCGGCCATAACCTGCCGGGTCACCAAAAGTTTCCTGGCTGTTACTATTTTCAACCACGCCGTCAAATTTTAAAAGGTAGTGTTTAAAACCTGCTGGGATTTCGACTTGTCCGCTGAGTATTTTGTTACGATCATCATTTAACGCAATCACTGCTTTTGCGCGGGCTCCTCCGGCAGATGTTCCGACCAATAATATTTCTTTTAAGGCGTCTTGTTTAGTTGAGAGTAAATCACCGTTCATTCCTCGCCGGTTGTCGAGCACCAGTTGAGCCATTCGAGTGAGCGAATCGAGTTGTAGTTCTTTTGACTTTTTGACCCGTGAACCAATTGAAGGTTTGAACTCCAAAGCGCCCATTCCACGTTGGCCAGTATAGAGTAATCGTTCGATTGCGGTAAATGATTCAACCGGTCGATTTTCTCGCGCAAGCCAGGCATTAATAACGGCATTACCAAAGTCGTCGGGTAGGCAGTCGGCTAGCAACCCCGGTAGTCCTTTAAAAGTCGCCTCGGCGAGGTTTCTAAATTGGTATTTATTGCTACTGAGTGGCATTTTAACGGGTGCTAATTCTATCCCGGTATTGAGCCAGCTTTTAGAGTATTCAAACGTTGCCACTTTATCGTTAGGTGCATATGCCGCTGCGCCAACAAAGTAGGGCGCGTTATTATCAGGAGAAGGGAAATAAATTTCCGCAACCTTGTGGGTTACAGGCCGAGTTACAGTCCGAGTCACCATTCGAGCTACCAATCGAGGTTCTCCTTGTTGCTATGGTCCGATTGATCAGGCTTTTTATAAGCGCGCTTTCGAGTTTGTCCTTTTAGCTTAGCCATTTGAAGTGGGCTAACGAGTTCTTCCGGGATAAAACTGTCAATATAATGAAGTTGGTTAAGTGCGCGAAGTGCGGCAATCAGTACAATGATTTTGGTGTTACCGGTCGCTATGTTTCGGTAAGTTTTGGGAGTAATGCCAATTTCTTCAGCTAATTCAGTTTGGCTAATGTTCTGTTCAAGCCGCAGGCGTTCCAGCCGTTCAAATAAGATTTCACTGAGTGCTTTGTCAGAATAGGAGTAAAGGTTTGATATGGGCATTATAATACCTATATTTAGTAGGAATCGTAATTTATGGGTAATATTGTACCTATTGAGTGGTTTTGTCAAGTTTGAAGTGTTCTATGGGTGTTATAATACCCATAAGGTGTTTTATTTGCTTGTTAGAGGTAGTTAAATACCTATAATGATTTCGAGTTTTATCTCGCAACTCGAAACTCGAACTTATAGCACTTAGCACCTAGAACTTATAGCCCTTATAGAACCTAGAACTTGAACTTTTGTCTTATAGCTCGTATAGAACTTATTACCTATCACTTATAGCACCTAGAACCTAGCACCTAGAACCTACCACATTTCTTCGTTTTAGGCGGGCTGACAAACCACCCGGTTTCGCCCCGTTCTTTTGGCGGTATAAAGAGCAGAATCGGCATTTCTTAGCAGGATATTTAAGTCGTTTCCTGAATGCCACTGGCAGATACCGACTGATATGGTGACACTAACACGTTCCTCGCTTTGCTCACTTATTTCAATTTGAAGATTTTCAACACTATCTCTTAGTCGTTCGGCGGCTTGTAATGCGCCTTGCTGGCTCTCACACTCTAATAATAATGCAAATTCTTCACCACCAAGCCTGGCAACAATTTCGAAATTGCGGGTGGCATTTTTTAATGAATTTGCAACTTCCATTAGTACTAAATCACCGGTGAAATGACCATAGGTATCATTAACGTTTTTGAAATAATCAAGGTCCACCATTAGCAGGTAGAGTTGTCGCTCGGGCGCGTCGGAATTTTTTGAATGATGACGTTGCATTTTTTCAATGATTATGTCGCCGTTTTCCATAAATGCCCGGCGATTATACAGTTTGGTCAGGGAGTCAATTCGGGCTTCTTGAATGGCTTTTTCTTTGGCTGATTTGAGTGCGTTTCGAACGCTGCTTATTTCTGTTCTGCTATGTATGCCACCAAAAATGGTAATGCTGAGTGCCCCAAAAATGGACACAGCTTGTTCTAAAGGAGTGAAGGGCATTACCGGTTCGGATGGTAATGTCCCTGTGTACTGAAGCGCATAAATAATTAAAAAGCTTAGCCCAATAAGGCTATAGAGTGTTTTATAAACGATGGCATCGCCAAAAGTTATGGTGACAATTGGCAAGGTCATAATCATGAAAACAAATGGCGATGAAATTCCTCCGGTTATTAACATGCCATAAAACATAAAACCAACGGAGCCTAACAGTGCGATGATTAATGGCACAATAAAGGTTTGAAAGTAGTACATGGTCATTAAACCCAATAACACACTTGCGGCAATCGCTAAAACAACAAAGGGTAATGGGCGACCGGGCTCGCCATAAATTAAAAGTGGAATATCAAAAATGACCATGTTGAAAATGATGATCAATTGCATGCGAGACACGGCTTGATAGCGGCGTGCTAATTTGACTAAGTTAGGATCATTAGCGATATTCTTTGGGATAAAGAGGTCGGCAATCCCTATGATCTTATCCAGCATAAAAAGCCTTAATTATTATTTTAAAGGTGAATTATAATCAAATATTGCTGTTGCGGCTATTAGAGGCTAATGTTGGCGATTTTTTATTTCTCGAATCTCGAAACTTCTCTTAAGGTCTTTCTCCTAGCACCTAGCTCCTAGTACCTAGAACTTAGCACTTATAGAACCTAGAGCTTAAACTTTTGTCTTATAGCTCTTATACTACCTAGCCCTTATAGAACTTAGCTTTTATTCTTCAAACTCAGTCATATCTAACTTAAGAATGGTACGCAGGAGTACATCCGCCCCGTTTGCCATATCCTGCGGTGAAGTATATTCTTTAGGGGAGTGGCTAATGCCTCCTCTACTCGGCACAAAAATCATGCCTGTCGGTGTGATCGGTGCCATATCCTGCGCATCATGACCTGCACCCGATGGCATATATTGGTGGGTGAGCGAAAGCTCGCTTACTGATTGTTCGATAAGGCTTCTGAGGGTCAAATGGGTAGGAGCGGGGTGGATATCCACATTATTCGTCTTAAAGGATATTTTTACGCTCACAGCTGCCTCAAGTGCCTTTGCTTCCATTTGCACTACTTTAAAAACATGCTGTATTTTTGCGGCGTCGAGATCACGAATTTCCAACGAGAATTCAACCCGACCCGGAATGACATTTGGTGCACCAGGGAAGGCCTGAATTTTGCCAACAGTAGCCACCTGGCGGCCTTGCATATTGGTTGCACGTTCACTTATAGCAATTACCAGCTTTGATGCTGCAACGAGTGCGTCGCGTCTACCGGGCATAGGGGTGGTGCCGCCGTGGTTGGCGGTGCCTTCAACGATAACTGTCCACCAGCGAACACCAACGATACCTTCTACGATACCGATATTGAGTTTTTTCTCTTCAAGAAATCCGCCTTGTTCAATATGAAGTTCGACAAAAGCGTGGATAGGCGTTGTACGCTTTACTTCACTAAGTTTGCTATGGTCACCGCCAATACGATCAATGCCTTCACTGCGCTTAAAGCCTGAGTTTGAAATATTATTCAAAGCATCGGGCGAAAGTATTCCAGCCAGCGCCATACTGCCAATCGTGCCACCTTCTTCATCGCTGAAAATGATCATCTCCAATGGGTGCTCTGTAGTAATGTTTGCAGCGTTTAAAAGCGTTACCGTTTCAAGCGCGCCAATGACACCTACATCACCATCATAGTTACCACCACCTGGCACACTATCGATGTGCGAACCGAACATAATAGGAGCAAGAGTTGGTTTTTTGCCCGCACGCTTGCCAATGATATTTCCTGCATAGTCGATATGCACTTTCAAGCCAGCTTTCTCCATAGCAGCAACCATATAAGCTCGCGCTGCGATATCAGCGTCTGAGTAAGCCGTGCGGTCAACACCACCATCCGCATTGCCGCCAAATTTACTTAAGGCTTTAATATGCATTTCCATGCGTTCAGCATTTGCTTTAGGTAGTTCATCAGCCAAAAGCGGGGAGGCGATACCTAAAAGTGTAAACACTAGAATATTTATTATGGATTTAATCACGACTATTTCCTTTTTTATTTTTACGACACGGTTAGCAAGTAGATCTGCAGTAACTATGCGTATAAAAAGAATAAATGGAGTATTGCCCTTTGTCTAGTACAAAAAATAACCTGATATTGTCAGAACTCTGAAGCTTAAGTAAAAGCAATATATGTGTTTCTATTTTTTATAGCACTTAGCACCTAACTCTTTTCTCTTATAGCCCGTATAGTACTTATCACCTAGAACCTATCTTTAACCGCCCTTATAGCCCTTATATCCCTTATAGTACTTATCGATCTTGTAAGGCTAGGGAAACCAGTGATCTTGTGCTCAAATGAGGTATAATAAACTCACAGGAGGAAGTAACATGCTGTCAAAAAAGCAAAAAATTGAGTGCTTTAAACGAAACGCTGTCAAAAACTATCGCGCTAGTTTGTCTCTCGAAGGGTTATCTTCAGAGGTCGCTAAAAAACGGAACAGTGTTGAAGAGCTAAAAGCTAAGTATGCGAGATAAGTACGGGGCACAAAATGATATTTATTGTTACCCCGACTCGAGCGTTCTAATAAACCGATTAAGCATTACCGATCCGCACGAGCTCGAAATTGCCGAAATTGAATTCTCAATGGCAAGAGCGGAAGAGTATGAACCTTCCTTCAATTGCTTTGATTTACCCCATCTTAAAAATATCCATTTCCACTTATTTCAAGATATGTTCGACTGGGCAGGTGAACTTCGTCGTGTAGATATCAGTAAAGGCCAAGCACGTTTCTGTAATATCAATTACATTGAAAAGGAAGCGAATAAGCTATTTTTACAACTTAAAGAAGGAAATTATTTGAGGAGCTTGTCGCGAGAAGACTTTGTGGTTCAGGCTGCAGAATATTATTGTGAGCTCAATGTTATTCATCCATTTCGAGACGGTAACGGAAGGGCGCAACGTTTATTTTTTGAGGAGCTTGCCATTAATGCTGAATATCAATTTAGTTGGTCGAGCATTGGACAAGAAGAGTGGTTGAATGCCAATATTGCTGGTTATAGAGGCGATTTGTCACCACTTACCGATTTGCTAGATTCAATCACCACACCGCTTTAATTCAAGAAACACTTCAAAATTGTTCCCGTATAAGCGCTACCCTAGAACCTAGAACTTATAGCCCGTACAGGACTTAGAACTTATCACCTATCACTTATAGCCCATATAGAACTTATTACCTATCACTTATAGCCCTTATAGAACCTAGAACCTAATCCTTTATTAAAAGATCAAAAACAATCGTTAGATATCTAATTCGATGGTATATTGATTTAGCCAAATAATAATAATAGTCCACCTTCAAAAATGAATAATAAACTGAAAGAAAGCTATCCAAAACTCTTTTTAAGAATAAAAGCGATGTTGTGGGATTCAACAATTTTGGGGTTGTTGATCATAATTACCGCTTTGTTATCTTCATTACTGCCATTTGAATCTGAAATTTTGAGGGGACTATTCATAGTATTACCGGTACTTAGCTTCGAACCACTATTTATCTATTTTCGGGGAAGTTCCATCGGGCATCAACTAGCGGGAATTAGGGTTGTTAATATTGATGAACAGAAATCCTTGTCTATTTTACAGTGTTATTTGAGAACTATCGTCAAAATATTGCTCGGGATAGTTTCACTTATTATGTTTCTTTTTTCGAAAAACTACCAAGCAATACATGATTATGTTTCACGGTCGATGGTGGTTTTTATCGATGAGCAGAATGCACCCGAAACGCATAAATTATTTGAACAAAGAAATGTATTTGTTGATCACAAGCCGTCTATTGGTCGTAGGATTACTATTTCAATCTTTTGGATACTAGTGTTTTGGCAAGCGACAAGTTTTATCTATATGATGACCCTTTCCGATCATTGTTACCTTTATGACCAGTGTAGTCCTTTGGAAACAAACGCATCTGTCATTTTTGGTTTAGTTCTTTTGGGAGCACTACTGCTGATACCTGTTTTGGGTTTTATGTGTAAACTACCTGGAGCATTTTATACTTCGCAAAGGGACAACAGCGAATCTTTGGAATAGAGTAGGCGCTACGCAGGGCATGCTAAACTTTTGTCTTATAGCCCGTATAGGCTTATTGCCTTTAACTTATAGCTCTTAAGGTCCGTATAGCACTTTTCTCGTATAGCTCTAATAGCCCTTATAGCTCCTAGCTCTTATAGAACTTAGCACCTAGAACCTAGAACTTAGCCCTTATAGCACTAGTAGCCCGATCTAAAATTCCGTTATGCTCGAAATCATTTGATCGGGGAGCCTCTACTTTTGTCCTATTTTATTCCTCCAGACTCTAAAGTCTAAGCTCTAAACTGTTTTCCCTCGCTACCGCCACAAAGTGGCTTAACCTCGTCTACGCAGAATTAACAAGGGGGCTAACACTAATAATAAATACCAGTCGAAACTACCCCCGCCAAATGAAGGTCGTTTCTTCTTAAACATCGGGGCTTGTTTATCGGCGCGATTTTTTCTTACTGGTTGATTCGCCCGCTGTTGTCTGGCCTGCGCTTCTCTTGCCACCCGCTGTTTATTGTGGCGCTTAATGTTATAGGCCTGGTACTGTTCTTCTCTTAGCACCAGCATGGAGGTGTAATCGGTGACTAATCCATATTCTAACGCAATTCCGGTAATTGCCTGTTTATGATCTTCAGCGGCAAAATCCTCCATACGCTCGCTCAGGTCACTGATCTTTGCGTAAGCCCAAAGTCTCTCTAATTCTGGATTTAACTGAGACTGCTCGGGGAAATTAACCTGGGTTGAAAAAGTTGTTTTTTGGCCGGAAAGTTTAGCGGTTAGCTCGACTTTAGCATCACCTTGTTGCCAGTAGTGTCCCATTAATACCAGTTGTTGGCCGCGGTACAAACTGCCGATATGACGAGGGGTTAAATCAGTCACTTTAACACCTTTAATATTAACTTCAACGTCATGAAAAGCTTTATGAGTGAGCTTTTCGGTTGCCTGCAAAACCCGTCCGATAATATCATCGGCGTTAGATATGTTCAGGGCAAATCCGCCGGAGCGACGCGCCAGTGGTTCGAGCAGCGGCTGGTTGGCGCTATTGCCCATAATAAATGTAAACAGGCGGACATCGCGCTTTTCTAATAATTTAAAAAAAGCGTCCTTCTTAGTCGTGCCGACATTAGCCACACCATCGGTGACTAAAATAACGCCGCTAGGTCGGTCGGCATCCAATGAACTGATCCCTTGCACTAAACCGGCATAAAGGTTGGTTCCGCTGCTGGGAGTAATGCGATTCAATTCGGCCAGGTAATGCCGTACATTTTCCGGTGTGACATCGGCGTATCCATTAGTTAGTTCCGTCGCACTGTCGTTAAATAAGATGATACGAAAGCGATCTTGGGGACGCATTTTTTGAATCGAACGACTCACCCCTTCGACCAAACTGGCGAATTTACCGTTCATTGAGCCGGAAATATCTAGCACAAAATTCCAGTCAGCTCCCTGAGTAATGGGTTCTAGTTCATCACCCGGGGTAAATACCATCATAAAGGTACCTTTTTTATCAGCGGCTGGACGATAGGTCACCATGTCGATGCTACCCGGTAGACCTTCACGTAGACGCCAATAAACGACTAAATCTCTATCCAGATTGAATGCATGCGAGTCGCTTTGGCCTGACTCTAGGTGAGTTGATGGATGTCGACTCTGTTGCGCTTGACCTTCCTGTTCCGTTTCTAACGGATGTGCTTTGGCATAATCTTCTGCCATCTGATCAGAAACACCATCGTCATTACTTTGCGGTTTAACCGTCGAATTGCCGTTTTTGGTGATCGAAACTTGCCATTCGTTGTCGTTAATTTTAGTGATCTGCGCCTGCGCGTGGTTGGGTAAACGCAGGGTATCGACCGGATAACTCGAACGAATTAAAAAACTAAAAGAAAAGGCTTTGCTGACTTTGGTATTGGTATCCCAAAACGCCAGCGCTTCCTCATCCACACCACCATCTTCTAACTGGTAAACCCAACGACCGATCCCCATGTCGACTTCTGCAGGTTGGTAATATCGGATCTGGATTTTTGTATCTTGTCCGGCACGCACTGGATAAACACTGGTCTCAAACGTCTTGTAACCATTTTGCTCGGTAAGACCGACTTGATTACCGGCGGCTTTTTCCTGATTATAAATCTCTCGCGCCTTTTGTTTTCTGACCACTTCACCGGTGACTTGTTTTCCGTCGATCCAAACGCTGAATTCACCGACAGCGCCTTTAGTGGGAACCGGAAAGCTGTATATCGCTTCCAGGTCTGTGGCATGCGGGTTGTGAAATATCTGGGTGACGGTGGTCAGAGCGTAACTATCTTCGACCACCACGTTAACGTGATGTTCAGATAGTTCCAACGCATCGAGTCCGCCAGCTTTCGGCATTAACAAACCTGCCGCCTGACTATGTAAACTAAATATTAACAGGCTCGCTGTCCCTATTATTTTCGAGAATGTTTTCATTGTTTTTCTCCTGATATGAGTGATTCAGGAGCTAGTGTTGTGGATAAAAAGGGACAGGTGTTAGCAAAAACCAAATCGTATTGGATGGTTATACTTTGGGTTAATTTAGTGCAACTTGTTGTTATTCGAAGTTTCAGGTTCTAACTTAGAACCTAGCACTTTTCTCTTATAGCTCGTATAGGACTTTTTACTTATCACTTATAGAACTTGCCGAAGGCTCTCGCAGCTCGTAACTATTTCGCCCCATCTTTTCCTCGCAACTCGACGCTTTTTTATTCTATTTTTTTCCTAGGACCTAGTACCCAAAGCGCTATCCCTAAAGGACCTACTCTTGGCGCTGGGCATGCTAAACTTATTACCTATCACTTATAGAATTTATAGCTCGTATAGGTCTTAGAACTTATCACTTATAACTTTTATAGAACTTAGCCCGTATAGGACTTATTACTTATCACTTATAGCACTTAGAACCTAGAACTCAGAACCTGCCGAAGGCCATCCGTGGCTTATGAACAATTCCGACAAATTAGCGTTCAAATATCCCATTTAGCGATTATGTGTTGTCTTATTATTGTTTAGCTGTTAGATTAAATCCATTATAACTAATTGAAATATATAGATTTGATGACTGGATAGGGTAAGTAAAATTAAGTGGTTTCTAATTTTTTATAGTACCCAAAGCGCTACGCGGGGCATACTAAACTTAGAACCTAGCTCTTATAGCCCGCATAGCCCGCATAGCTCTTATAGGACTTATTACTTTTTTACTTATAGCCCTTATAGCACTTAGAACTTATAACTTATATTTCATGCCGTATTGGATATGGATGATGGCAGAATAATAAATAATAGGATTAACGGATTTTCAGCCTGCTATTGGCTTAATTCACGAGATTAGCGATCACTTCTTTTGCTGACTCACTTCTATTTATTCTTCTGCTTAAAAAGTATACGCATCTTTGTGAGCACTAGTGACGCTAATTTCTATGTGAATTTTTTGATATTCGCTTTACGTTTGTTGACGAAAGATGGGCTACTAGTCTGTTTTGGATTGTTGATTGTTGATTGTGGATAAGAATGTGGCAATTAAAGACTTGACCCCAATCCTTTGTGGTTGATTTTGTAGAAAATGGTGTATATGCTCTTTTGACAAAGAAGCCCCTATTAATCAAAGTGTAAATAAAAACAAATCATGACTTTTGAGAATTACGAATACGTTGAAGCCGATTCAAATATCGAAGATATCAAGCCATCTAAGCCAGCTTTCGGGTATTATGGTTCAAAACAAAGAATATCAAAATCAATTATTGATTTATTTCCGCCACATAATGCATGGGTGGAAGTATTTTGTGGATCTGCCGCTATTACATTAGCCAAAAAACCTGCTCAGATTGAAGTAATAAATGATCTAGATAGCAATATAATTAATATATTTAAACAATTACGTACAAATCATAAAAAACTAATAGATGCGATCAGATTGACGCCTTACTCTCGTGAGGAGTTTATTAATGCGAAAATAATAGACACTAGTGATAGCGACTTAGAAAGAGCAAGGAAATTTATCATTATCTGTATGATGACAGTTAATGCCACAACTGGAGGTCAATTCTGCGGATTTTCATTTTCTAATTCTTATTCAAGAAATGGTAAAGAAGCACGTGTTAATCGCTGGAACAATCTCACGGAAAGAATAGAAAACGTTGTTAATAGAATTAGGAACGTAAGAGTAGAACATTTAGATGCTAGAAAGATTATTAAAATGTTTTCTGATAGGCCCGCTACTCTAATGTATCTCGATCCACCTTATTTCGTTAAACGATCACATGATTATCCAGTTGACGAAAAAGAAGCTTCTTTTCATAAAGAACTATTGGAATTATGTTGTAAATCAAAATCGATGATTATTATCAGTCATTATGAAAACAGGCTATATAGAAAGATTTTGAATAGAAAATCAGGATGGCGTAGTAAGACTTTCGAAGCGGTTACAACAAATACTAGTGGTAAAGACTTCCACAGAAAGGAAATCGTTTGGATGAATGAAGCCTTTGTTAATGCTAAGGCGTCTAATAACGTTCCTATAAGGCTAAGTAAAAAAGAAAAGATGAATAGAAAGGTTAATCCACCACGTAAATAAATAAAAAGAGTGTGTTACACATGGATAATTTCAAAACGAATTCTCATAGAAAAATAATAACTGACTTTGCTACCGCAATTGATAATCGGGTGAAAAAGCATGCAAAACCATCAAAATGGGTTATAGAATTCAGGAACGAGAGAAAAGAAAGTCATGAAAGAGAAATTGTTCAGGTACCCACAGAATTACTTCGGTTTAGAAAAGAAAATGGTCGAATAGCTTCAGATGTTATGAGCTATGAGAAGAATCATACACGTCTAGATGAATCAGACCAAAAGTCTCAAGAAATCTTAAAAATATTTCTTGCCAATAAAGATCCTGAAACGACGGCCGAATTGTGTCAATCAATAAAACACTCATCACAAAAAGAGCCAGCGATAATTACCTGTGATGGCTTTCTCATTAACGGAAATAGAAGAAAGCTAGCGCTTGAAAAGTTGTATGAAGATACATCGGACGCTAGATTTGAATGGATGAATGTAGTGATTCTTCCTGACGAAGATGATGCCGAAACAGGCGGGCCGCCTACTTATAAAGAAATTGCTCAGATAGAGAGTAGATATCAATCGCAAGTCGATGGGAAGGCGGAATATTATAGCTTTGATGAAGCATTATCGACGAGGAATTATATTAAAAGAGGATTTACTTTAGAAGAAAAATTAAGGGATGATCCAAGATATGTTGATAAATCTGAAGATGAATTTAAACGTGAAATAAAGAAATTTACAGAAGAATATCTTAATCCTCTTGACTGCGTAGATGAATATTTAGAATACTTAGGAAGAGAAGGGTTATATACAAACATTTCTTCCGGTAGAGGTGATCGTGAAGGTAGATGGGAAGCATTTAAAGACTATTCAAAAATCAGAAAGAAATTGAATAATGAAAATACAAGAATAAATATTAACATAGAGGAAGAAGAGATTGGTGATTTGATATCGGTCATTCATAAGCTTATAAGAATTAGAGAATTGCCAGGAAGAAAGCTTCATCAAACAATGAGAGAATTACCTAAGTGGCTGAAAATTGACGATTCTAAAAAAGAACTATTCAAATTAATAAATGTAGAAGATGATATACCTGAAGATCAAAAGTGTGATAAAAACGGGGCAGAGATAGACGATATTGTTAAAGATAGAATCTGGATCCAAAGGAATAAATCAGAAATAACGTGTCAAGTTAAAAAGGCGGCCCAGTTATTTGAAAAAAACAAGGAACGAGAAACGCCTATAGAATTATTAGAAGCGGCATTAAAGAAGCTATACCATGAGGATTTACTTCCAGAAAACATTGAAGTTAACAGTGCTGATGAAGCTGTTAAAATATTAAATCAAATCAAACAGCGAGCAAAAGAATTGGGTTCAACATTTTTTAAAATTGGAAAAGGTGTAGAGCGGCTTAAAGGCAAATTCAACAATAAATAACATATGCATATAAAATGTGATAATGCCAGTCTTATTCTTATTGATGAAAAAACTCAATTAAGAAGCAATCATAAATATCAGCTTAAAGCATGGGGGTTTAATGAAAATGCTGGGATATTTACAAGCTATAATTATAATGATGAAATGTTAACTAAGCTAGTTTGCTATTTTGACAATAGAGAAATACAGTTTAATTTTGATGAGAACGCTTTAAGGATATACCAACAATATCAACAGGTAGAAGCAGACAGAAAAGAAAAAATAGAGATGCTGAGAAAGTTTAAAAATGGAACGATAGATTTACAAGAATTACAAAAGCACAATAAATTTCTAAGCTCGCTCAAACGTAAATTAAAAGAACACCAAGTAAAAGCCTCCCTTCATTTATATTTGGCTAAGAACGCTGCAAATTTATCTGTGCCTGGCAGTGGTAAAACCACAGTAATTTTAAGTGTATATGAGAGATTAAAAAAAGAAGGTGTTGTAGATGTCCTCTATGTTGTCGGCCCTCTTTCATGTTTTGGCTCTTGGAAAGAAGAATTTTATCAGACTCTAGGGCGACACCCAAAAACAACAATACTGGCAGGTGGTGACAAGAATTTAAGGATTGGTCAATACTATAATTATACCAATCACAATGAATTATATCTCACTTCGTTTCAAACAAATATGTTTGACCACGAACATACAAATAAATTTCTGGAACGTGTAAATACATTCTTAGTTATCGACGAAGCACACTATATTAAACGAATAGACGGAGAATGGTCTGATGCCGTTCTAGATATTGCTGAAAATGCTAAGAGGCGAGCTGTTTTAACAGGAACTCCAATGCCGAAAGGGTTCTCAGATATATTTAACTTGGTTGATTTTCTATACCCAAGCTATAAATATTTGGACGGATCTAGTAAAAGTTTATTGAAAGGATTTGACCAAAGTTCCTCACAAGAGGATGCAAAAAGTCTCATTGAAAATAAGGTTGGGCCTCTATTTTATCGGGTGAGAAAAAAAGAATTGAAGTTAAAAGAACAAATATTTAGAGGCCCGATAATAATCAAAATGAACGAATACGAATATAAAGTATACAACGCTATAGTTACAAAAATTATTGAGTATTCAAATCGAGACTACTTAAAAAATATAGATTTAGTAAATAAGCTAATTCGCGGAAGAATGATCAGGCTAAGACAATGTGCTTCTTATGTAAAACTATTGTCATCAACTGTCAAGGATTATGAAGAAGATTTAGTGAAAGGCGATTTGAATTTAGCACGCATCGTTTCAAACTACGATGACATAGAAATTCCTGCAAAAATTACTAAGCTAGTGGCTATGGTAGATGAGTTTCTGTCTAAAAAAGAGAAAATAATCATATGGTCAAATTTTCTCGGAACAATATCGCTAATTGAAAATACTCTTCAAAATCGGGGTGTATATTGTAAAAAAATAATCGGCGCTACACCGGTTGAGAATGAAACTATCTCAGTTGAAGAAACAAGAGAACAAATCCGTAGTGAGTTTGTTGACCCTGACAGTAATTTGTATGTGTTATTAGCAAATCCCGCTGCATGCGCTGAGTCGATATCACTTCATATATGTTGCAATAACGCAATTTATTATGATCTATCATATAACTGTGCGCAGTATCTTCAGTCATTAGATAGAATACATCGGGTTGGGGCATCCGAGAAAATCAATTCGTATTATCATATTTTGCAATATGAAAATACAATTGATGCCGAAATATTGAATAACCTAATGTCTAAGTCAGAAAAGATGCGTAATATAATTGATGATGAGTATGGAATCTACAATTTAGATATGTTCGATGACTCGGATGAACTTAACGCTTATAAACGATTGTTTTCTCATGATTCATGAATTCGATGAATTGAAATTCGATAACGTTTATGGGTTGTTAAAATCAATACATTCTAATAAATTATATTCAAGCGCAGTATCTCAATACAATACTTATTATGGGTGCAAAGAACAAACTGAAAATTTAGTTATTGCTCTTAAATTAGTATACCATTCAAATGATTCTAAAAAGCTTATTGGTCCTCTGCTAGATAGAAATAGCGAGTTAATTAACAAGAATGATATGAAGGAGTTTTTAGTTGAAAAATTGATAAGTGAAAACAATAAGTACTCCATGTGTGTGACGAAATTTCTCGACAATTTTAAATATCACGATGGAAATTTCATATATACGCCAGGCAAGACAAAAAGACTTCAGCAAAGTGGTTTAAGAAATTTTTTACATGATTTAGGATTGGTTGAGTTACAGAAAAATAGTCAAACGTACCAATTGAACACAGATAAATCACTCTTGTTGGCTGAACATACAAGAATGTCTAGTTTAAATCCAGAATTATTTATTGTTTTACAAACGATTAAAAAAGAAATTGGAGATAAGGCAGAAATATGTGTAATGAGTTACGAACAAAAAAGACTGAAAAACAATAGTAAATTGTTAAATAGATTGGAACATGTAGCATTAAAAAATGTAAGTGCTGGATACGACATTTTAAGTTGGGAAAGAACAACAGATATATCTGAGGAAATTCCAAGATATATTGAAGTAAAGGCTGTACCAGCAGATACTAATAGATTTTATTGGTCAAGTAATGAGATAAATATGGCTAAAAAATATGGAGAATTGTACTGTCTTTATTTAGTACCTAGAATCAAAAATAATTTTCTAATTAATGAAATCCGAATTATCAGAAACCCTATAGTAAAAGTGTTCGAATGTGATGGGTGGGAACATAAGATTGAAAAATATTCGATTTGGTCAAACAATAAACGTAGCTGAAACAGTGAATTTCAAATGATACATTTTTCTGTAGCTTTTTACTCGTATTTTTCGACTTCATAGTTCGATCTAAAAAGTGGAATAAGTTAAACAAATAGATAAGTATCACAGGTTAGATGTGATTAAAGACGGTTTAATTTACAGGAGTACATAAATATCTTTTTTTTGTTCGGACTTATAAGTATGTAAACGAATATTAATAATACGCAAATAACGGGTCAAGCCGCGTTCTTAATGATATAAGCTTCAACCCGCCTAATCTCCTCTGCAACCTTGCTATCATTTTGCTTTGCTTTACTCACCTGACAAGTAATAAAACTCACCGAGCCAACATTTTTTAGCTCAAATGCCAGCATGATTTCTTTCAATGAATAATCGGCTAACTGTTGACATAAATACATGCAGACCTTTCGCGGCCACCGCCCTTTTTGGGGCCCTTTTATTTTCTCGGTGATTTCTTTCTGAGCTTTTTTGTAGAACTGTCCAACCAGCTCAATAATCGTTTGAATACTAGGCCTTTCCGGCATGATTTCACAAACCATCGTTCTATTTCCAATTCTGGCGCTTTTTCTTTTCGTAACCAAGTGACAAAGTCCTTGTCTCCAATAGCCGTGGCTGTGTTGCCGCGATTGTAGAATTTGGTGATGGTTTCACTATTACCTTGAGCAACATAACGTTGGTAGCCTTGGTATCGATTTCGCTGACCGAGCATTTGATAAGTTTTTTCTCGCTCCAACCACTTTGAGGCGGGCAATTGGTTGATAAAGGCCGGATAACTTGACCACGGGTAGTCGGCCAGTTTTTTGACAATGGGTCGTTTGGTTTCAATAGGATTTCGATGGATGTATCGCGATAACTGTAGGAGATAGCTATCCTCGTCAACCAGAATGGCTTTATAACGACCCCGAAACAAAGGACCATCAGTTTTCTTTTTGATATTGTGCCGTTGAGTATAGACGCCGTTTAAATGGCGCATTGCCCGCCCTAGATTGGCATTGGGTGTTTGCAACAATAAATGAAAATGATTGGAGAGTAGACAGTAGGCGTGCACGATAAGATTAAAA
>CAZOBX010000042.1:0-5235 GCA_964578045.1 uncultured Kangiella sp.
GGACAGGACTTTAACCTGCTAGATAAGTTGCCGGTAACGGCGTACTACATGACCCGCTTTTTTTTTCTAAATTGTCTATTGCAGTCTGTCTGACTACTAGATCTGGTTATATATGAATTAACAATCCAATCATTTATTTTTTAGTCAACCATCGTTTGTTGGAGTTCCTTCGTCACTCGCACCTACAATTTAGTCCGACTTACCGTGTTTCTCCAATATGTAGCGTCCGTTCCAAGTAAATGGAATTTTGGAGTTATTTTCATAGTGCAAACAGTATATATTTATTGTCATATTAGAACCTATAAAGTCAACTGTTCCAAAACACTTTTCTAAATTTGGTATCTCTTTCCATCGGAAATCGACGTAATGTTATCAATTAAATCATAACCATAAGCAAAGGCATTAATACCATTAACGGTTTTTGCGATTAAACGATAGTCCGTGTCGTAACTTTGGGTTAGCGTTTTAGCATTTCCATAGGTCAAACCACCTATTGGTCCAAATGGCAGGTAAGTGACATTATTCGCCAGGGTTTTGCTCTGACTTTGATAATTGCTCAATAGTCCACTCACTTGCCCGAGTGCGTCGAAAGTGTAGGTTAATATTCTGCCACTGGGATAAGTGATACTCGACAACTGGCCATTGGTATTAAAGTGGTATTGGGTGATATAGGTCTTGCCGTCAATTATTCTGGTTTCTTTGGAAACAGCGCCGAAGTCGTTGTAAACATAACGGGTTGTGCCACTCGCATCAGTGACGCTGGTCAAACGACCAATGCCTTTGCTGCCGTCGGCCGCGTCGTCATATCCATAAATAACATTCTCTGAAGCGTCCGCAAAGATTTCGCTCTTGATTCGATTCAGTGCATCATAAGTCAAAGTGACGGTTATTTCCCGTGCATCGGTTCGGGTTAATAATTGACCCGCCTTATCATAGCTTGAGGTTGTAATACCGGTATCTGGGCTGGTTAGTTTGGTTAACTCGCCGACGCCTGCGACTCCGGTGTGTGTATCAAAATGGATTCGTTAGTGTGACCATTTTGATACCCTGGCCTACTGGCCTCTCAAAGCCATCGGCACAACACAATTAAGACGATTTCGGAGCTATCACGTTCACCATTCAGTTTCGGCTCGAATATTTCACTGTCTACGCTTCGTCTCCTTTGTTACCGCCGGAAACGCAAGACTCGTTATGTAGTGGTCTAACTTACCTTCTACGACGGGACTTTCACCCGCAAGGCCAGTATAGCTTTGCCCAGCGCACTGAGAGATTGTCCATATGGAGACTGTCACCATTCATTTTTATTTAACCATCATTTGTTGGTGGCTTAAAGGCAAGTAGCGATAACAAAATCGTCATGCTCGACAAAAAAGATAACTGACTCATTATTATGTTCATCAATATATTCTAGTATGTAATTTTCTTGTCCCACCAAGCGATTCCATGCACCATGTTCATCCTCAGCAGTCGAAATCAGCCCATAGTACTCAATTATGTTCCAATCAATATTCTCAATATATTTTGCATCGGTAGTTGGTAATTTCGCGTAGATATGTATATTCAACACTTCTTGAATATACTTGAAATTTACCAATTCCTTATTTTTCAGTTTTCCCGATGCTTCAATATTGGCAATGCTTTCCTCAACAATTGTAATTAGCTCGCGACCACCTTTCTTTATTAGACCGGCACCAAAAAGTTTAGATGGATGACCGATTACACACCTTAAAGCATTTAGAAACCCATCTAATTCTAGAACATGTATTTCAGATTCTAATATTTCCATAATTATATCTCGCAACTATTTCTATTCACATTCTTCTGGTGGACAGTGTGCCACGGCTTGCTCATATTTTGCTATTGCTTTCGTGATTCTACCGATTCTAATTGCATGGCTAGCTGCTGATTGTTGATTTCCTATGACACCATTTCGAGCAATTCCATCCAATTTATTAGTGTCCTGCCGAGCTAATCTTTCCTTCAGCTTCTTTAAATTCCTTCTATTTTCATCACAATTATTATTATTTGGATCAAAAAATGGGCCCGATGGCAATGGAGCATTATCTATAAGATCATTTTCATCGATATGCCCGTCATCGTCATATTGATAAGTATTAGGATCTATATTGGGTAGAGTCGTTGAGTTATTCGGGTTAAAGCCAGGTCGATTGTATGGGTTAAGCCCATAACCAATAGCTCCAACAACAGCTGCACCAGCAGCAACACAAGCAACGCTTGCTGCACACGCCGTAGCGGCAGTCACTATTGCAGTACAAATTCCAAAACAGAGTCCATTTGCATCTGTGTACTTTAACGGATTCCCCCCAACATACCCATAAGTGTTAATCCCCCCATTCAAACCAATCGGGTCACTCTGAATATACCGTCCAATCTCTGGATCGTAATCCCGGAAGTAGTTATAATGAAGGCCCGTCTCTTGGTCGAAGTATTGTCCGGGAAAACGAATATTCTGACTCAAATTATTAACGTCTATGATCGTTTTGCCAAACGGCGTGTAATGTGCCTTCCATTGAACTGTTCCCGCTTCATCTGTTAATGCGATGGGCGTTCCCAAATGGTCGGTATGGACGTAATATAACGCACCACTAACCACACTGGCAAGCCGTTGACCATTGAGGTAAATATATTCTTTTTGAATAGCGCCGTTACTGTCCGCTTCCGCAATTAATTGACCATTCAAATCATAGATAAAATGGGTTGTGACACCGTTAACTAACTTAGCAATCCGCTCTCCCCGATAGTTATATTCATAGCTAGCATTCATGCCGTCTTTAGCAGCGGTTTTTAATCGCCCCTTTTGATTATAGGTAAAGGTCAACTCCCCCTTTATTAGCGTATTTCCTATCGCGTCGTGGGTAAAGTTATTCGGGTTTGTGCCTGTGATCTTGATCAAGCGATGAGATTCTTCTGCATAACTATAAACATCTGCACTTGAGTTTTCACTTTTTGTCAGCCGATTTCCGATATTATCGTAGGAAAAACCTAGGTCGCCATAACCCCCTTTTGCCAGTAATAACCGGGACAATTTATCGTAAGTAAGCGTTTGATTGTTACCGGTATCCAATGAATCACTAATACTTGTTATATTGTTAGTGAGATCATAGGCGTAACTAGAAGTCGTTATTCCACTCACTGACTTATCCGTTAAACGATAATCCAAGTCGTAAGTATTGCTCAAAATTTTTCCATTTCCATTCTCAAGACTATTCAAAGGACCAAATGGTAAATAGGTCATTTTGCTCGCCAAAGTGGTGACTTGATTTTGGTAGTTAGATGACATACCGCTTACACGATCTAAACTATCAAATGTATAAGACAGCACTCGCCCGCTCGGATAAGTGATGCTGGTTAACTTTGCACTAGCATCAAAATGATATTCAGTAATATAAGTTTTCCCATCAATTACCTGGGTCTCTTTTGATACTCGTCCAAAATGATTATAAGTATAAGTGGATGATCCACCTTGACTAATGACACTCGTTAATCGACCTACTCCAATATTACCATTGGTTATTTCATCGTAAACATAGCTAACATTTTCTGAAACATCAGCATAAGATTCACTAGTGACCCTATTGAGGGCATCATAGGTATAAGTGACCGTCACACCCCGCGCATCAGTTTGAGTTAATCGATTTCCAGCCTTCTCATAAGTATAAGTCGTTGTTCCTGTGTCGGGGCTGGTCAGTTTGATTAACTCGTAAAACGCATTATATTCGTACTCCGTTTTTTTATTTTCTGCATCATTTACACTCTGAAGACTCTGATCCGTACCGTAAGAAAATTCAGTGGTTGCATTCAAAGGATCTGTAATTTTATTCAGCTGATTAAGTGAATCAAACTCTGAAACAGTTGTGTTATTCAATGCATTTGTAATAGAGCTAAGATTTCCATGACTGTCATAGTTAAACTCATTGCTCTGACCATTGTTACCCAGTTGCTTATATAAAGCGCCTAAATTATCAAAAGTCTGAGTTCTGGCGTACTTAACATCACCCTCAGTATCTTTTATTTGATAACTTGTGATATTTCCAAAACTATCAATGCCAAGTTCTATTCGATTACCCAAGTTATCCTGAACCGCCTTGACCACATAACGAACTCGTTTGAAATTGGAAATACTCGACATTCCAAAGTTGCTTCCGGTCCTTGAATTCCCTGAATCCAGACTACTTTGGGTTGCTATGGGTTGCGGGTTACTATCGGTCAGCAACTGATATTCATAAGTAACGGACTGCCCTGACGCCCTAATCACCTTTCTAATTTGGTTAAAATCATACCATTCAAAATTGGTAGCGACACCATTGCTACTCGCTGACTTTATTCGCCCATTAGGAAAATACTCAAACAGGTGTTTAACGCCATTAACGTCGATAATGGTAAGAGGTAGACCGTCATTATTGAAATTCTCAAATTTGACTGTTTGACTAAGTGCATTAGTGACTGAAATTAAATTTTGAAACTCATCATAGGCATATGAAGTAATATCGTTAACATCTGTTCTTGGACCATCTACCGACTTTAATGTCTGATTTGAATTGTAGACATAAGTCGTAGTTCGTGTTTCGCCATCTGGTGCTATCTCACTTTCTGTTTCCATTTTATTATTATCATTATAGGTAGTCACGGTTTTATCTAGCAGTTGACTCCCATCATAATTAGCAAACAAGGTAAGATTTCCGCGACTATCATAGCCGTACTCAACTCTTTTTTGTAAAGTTTGTTCGCTAGAAACGGGATCCGTTATCCAACGTTCAACAGCAGTCTCCTGGTTTCTTCCGTTATAAAGATGTTTAACAATTTGCCCAGCACTATTGGTCTTTTTTGTGAGTAGCCCCTGAGTATCAAACTCATAATAGTTGGTTGCCGAATGAATGGTCTTTCCATCGTTATCAACAATGGATTGAGTTAGTTTTGTTTGTTGAAAATCAACAATATATTCGATATCAACGATACTGTTACCATATTGCTGAGAGATGATTTTTCCATCTTCATTAAACGTATTTACAAAAGGGATCGCATCTGTACCTTCTTGAATGTAGGTTAAGTCATGGCTATCATTAACATCGCCATACTGATAGGTATGAACCACCTGGTTAGCTAAAGTCACCTTGACCAAATTACCATTGGTGCTGGTATTTTCGCCTGATTGAACAATCTGATGTAGATAGTTGATTTCCTGACCGTCGCTGGCTATCACTTTGGTCAATCGCC
>CAZOBX010000042.1:5245-21536 GCA_964578045.1 uncultured Kangiella sp.
CCCGTGGTGGCATCATAAGAAAAATCAATAAACCGACCGGTCAATGTTCCATTGCTCAATCGTGACTCGATACGGTTCAATTGATAGTGAAAAGCAACCACCATCACTTTATTGGTATCGATACTGTAATTAGAGGTTCCAGTAAGCGGTAATTTTGTTTCAGAATAAGAATACTCAATTCGATGACCACTTGCATTCTGCTGAGCAACCAAGCGCCCTTGTCTGTCGTAAAAATCTTTCTTGCCGCTTAACTTGGTATAAATAAACCCACCGCTACCGTCCGAGGTCAATTCACCAGTCATTCCGGCTGGTGCCACATACGCACCACCTGTAAAAACAAACTTAAATCGAAAACCACAGCCTTTTCGAATAACCACACTGAGATCTTTGTATTCGAATAAACGCTGATCGTGTGAAAAAGCCCAACCAAAGCCGAGTGGACTATCATAAATTGTTTCACTGTTGTATTTTCTAACCAGCCGAATGGGATAGACTCCCGGCAACTCCAAATCAACATGCCGGTATCTTTCAGAACCGCCAAACATACTAACTGGCTTAGAGCCATCTCCAACGCTGTTAGCCTCACAAAGCTGAGGTTTTTTGCTAGACTGCTGACCTAACGAAGTCCCGCCCATACCGTCCGCTTGTACGTTCCCAAACCCAACCAGTAGCGTTACAGCCACAGAGAAAAAACCCATAGCCAACTTATGAATTGACGTTCCTAATAGACTTGATGCTTTTACTTTCAGCATATTGTTATTCCCTAAATTTTGACACAATGCACGGATTAGCATTGGTGTTTATTTAATGATTAAAATTCTTGTATGTCATGGATAAACGATTGCAACGTTAATCTTTGTTATCCATCTGATCCAATTTTTCAAATTCTGTCATGGCTTGATCGGCTAATTCGACTTTTTGCATTTGATACAAAACGTTGGCTTTGCCGAGCCAGACACTTTTTTCTTTGGGCGCGACTTGAGTCGCTTGTGAGTAATAATCTAACGCTAGCTCAGATTTCCCTTCTAACACGGCTAGTTCTGCCGCAACTATTAAAACGTCCGGATTTTCCGAATCTGACACTAGCATTTTCTTGATGCTTTGCCTGGCCTTGCTCTTACGATTAAGCACCATCAGGTTACGCACTAAGTTCACTTGATGCTCCATATTATCAGGCTCATCTAAACTTAACTGTTGATAATTTTGTGACGATTTACCAAATTTTTTCTCGCGCATTAACTTTTTGGTTTCTTTTTTTAGTTCAATAATTTTTTCTTCTTTTTCGATTTCGCGCTGTTCCGCAGTGACTCTTTTTGAATCTGGATCGGTTGCAGAAAAACTATTCGCCGATACGAACAGTCCTGATAAAGTTACAACGCTCAAACTTACACACGCTAACTTTTTTAACTTTACACTTCTCAATATCTTACTTATCAACATATTGCTTCTCAACATCATATTTCCCTGAAATTTCAAATCTTTATTAATTCTAAATTATCTTCGAACTAACCTTGTGTTAGTCTCGGCGATTTTTTACATCAACCTTGAGCGTCACCATCCCCAGATTACCTTCATAACCAAAAATATTCGCGGTTAAATAATGCTCGCCGTCGGGATAAAGCGACGTGTCCCAATTAAAAGTCATCGGTAAAAAGCCAACTTCACTTTCAAAAATGTATTTGCCATCCACATAAAATGCCACTTCAAACCGGCGCGAAACCACTGCGTTACGTTTGAGTTCATCGACGTCTAATCGCACTGGCACATTACCCGAGACCTTCGGCAGTTTATCTCCTTTGGCCAACACTTTTTTCGGCAAAATTAATTTGGCAATATAGTCTCCCCGGCTCTCAATCGATTGCTGCACATGCGCATGCATCCGCTTGGCGCGAGACTTTTTATTAACCTGGCGTTTTTCTTGCCATTTTTTGCTATTCATTAAATTAACGCTGGTTTGTTTGGGTAATACAAAAACCGTATTTTTCGGTAAACTAAACGCCTGTCCACCAATCAACCTTAACGGATGCGCGCTTAAATCCATCACCTTAGAAGCGTCCATCCCATCCCAAATTTCGCGGTGTTCACCGGCAGCACGCGGCACCCAATCCAATACGGTTTTTAATAACGGGCCATGATCGTCTAACCCCACTCGAATATTAACTCTGGCGGGCATGCTTAACATGTAGCTGATTTCATGGCTTTTAGGATCCCACTGCAAATTGGCGACATCCAAATCTTTTCCACCGGTAACATCGGTGAGATCATAAGTAATTGTTTCACCGGTACCTTTTACTAGCCCGGTTAATGTAAAGTGATAGGCTTCGGCTGGGACTCGTTTGCTAAAATTATCTTTCCCATCCCAATTCGCTTGATGACTACCCGGTTTGACCACGCCTAGATTTTGTTCTTTAATTAATAATTCTCGTCCTTCATACCAACGTAGAGTCACTTCAGCCGATTTATCGATAGAATAACTGATAGTGACTTGCTCACCTTTGGCCGGGTTAAAAGACGATTGACTCACCGTGACGTCTTTAATTTTTAACGCCATGACTTGCGAGCTAATGAATAAGCTAACCAATAAACTGATTGCGCTAAAAACTGTTTTTATATTGGTTGTTAAAAGACTGCGTAATTTACCGTTAGTTTTGGTCTTGATTAAACTTCTCATTGAGCTACCCTCCACACCGGTTTTCTAGCGCCGTTTTTATGTTGGGTCAACTGCTCTAGTTTGAGCGACTTTAATTCCAACTTCCAAATATTGAGACCACCGTTTCGGTTAGAATTAAATACGATAGAGTGGTTGTCTGGAGACAAACTTGGGCTGCCATCTAATCCGGGATCATTGGTGAGTTGTTGCAGCGGTTTTGTTTGATCGTGTAACCAAAGCTCGTAGTTATCGGTTCGATTACTGGAAACGATCATTTTACCTTGTTCAGCGACTGCAACATCGAAATTATACAATTGGCCGACAGTGATTTGCTCCAGCTGATTCGACTTGGGGTTCACCCGCCAGACATCGTGTGACTGCCCGCCATCACCGGATAAAAAATAAATCCATAAACCGTCCGGCGACCATCTCGGTTCGTGTTGCAACCACTGCATATGGGTCAATTGTTTAAGTTTAGAGCCGTCGCTATTGGCCACCCAGATATGATTGCCGTCCTGGTTGTCCGCCGTACCATAAGAAAATGCGATTTGCTTTCCGTCAGGAGACAACACCGCGTCAAAAAAACCGCTCACCGGTAATTTGATGATGTCTTCCTTACCCGTTGTCACGGATAGTTTTGCCAATTGTCCCTGAATGCCATTGATCAATAGATGTTTGCCATCCGGATACCAGGACAAACTACTCTTGTCGTAACTAGAGTTTGAAACAGCTCGGTGATGGCTACCCTTTTCATCCATCACAAACACTTGCCAATAGTTATTATCAAATGCCAGGTAAGCAATATCACTCGCCTTACTCATGGTTGAGTGTGCCAGTAATAATCCTATAACCGCCATTTGAATGGTGCTTTTTAAATTAAACACTTTGTCTCCGTAGGTACAGTTTTCCAAAATAAAGTTTGCCAGTTTACTGCCCGTGATAATCCGGGGATTATTGATACATCGTCAAAGAACCACGACGAAGCGCCGTCTGCCCGCTTGCTATCGCACTTACTTCAATGGTGTAGGTATAAACACCTTCCTCAGATAGATCAATATTGTTGGTATCAGCATCGCTATAAGCCTGCCAACTGGCACTATGAATATTGTAAACATCATCATTTTTTGCGATCAACAATTCGCTATCCGTGACCACAATCGCTCTGTTGTCTTCCGGATCATAAACGCCCGGCGGTAAAATTTTGACTGTCACATAACTATCTTGAGTGATGGCATAATCGATCACCGAAAATTGCTCGAAACTATGTACAATCAGATAAGGATCCGATTTAACTTCTATTTGCGGCGCTTCATCAAAGTTACCCTGGATCTTTAATTGAGTGCCCTTAACAATCACCGAATTGGTTTTCAAACTAATCGCATCCGGCAGAAACAAACTGACAGTTCCATAAACCGGCTCTCCACTGGTAAGTCGACCGTCCCAACTAATCAGGTGGGTACCTATGCCGTAAGGAACGTTATCAACCACATTTCTTGTGGTACCATTGATGGTTGCCCTGAGTGTAATTCTGCCTGGTTTAGTAATCGTTACATCGGATTTCCAGTCGTCATTAAGATCAACATTAAAACTCGCATCAATAACAGCACTGGGCAATTTATTGGCTGAAATTTCAGTAGGCCGATAAGTTCCGCTGCCACCCGCAGCCGATCCTCCGCGGAGTACAAACTCGTAAGCCTCATCAACCACCAAATTTCCATCTTTATCTTTACCATCCCAATAGATCACATGGGCGCCTGCGTCTGAAAATTCCGTTGCTTGTGAATACAATAATTCGCCGCCTCTTTCCGGATAAATTTCTAATATCACACTGGCCGGCTGGCTAAGTTCAAAGTTTATTTCTGCCGTTTCATCATTGGCTGGATTAAACATCAGGTTAGTGACCGACACATTTCTAAAATCGACTAATACCATTTGAAATTCAGCGATATAACTCGATTGATTACCGGCTAAATCGGCGACGCTTAATTTTAACTGATAACTGCCATCGGTAAGCGGTAAGCTGGTACTGATTAAATCCCAAACGGCCAAATTATTGTTATCAACGCTATTAGTAATGATCCCACTGACGTCATTCCATTCACTGGATACAGTGCTTTTGTATTCAATCTGGTAGCTATCTAGGTTGTCATCACTGGCAATACCAGCAACCATTAATTCACCCATCGGAAAGACAGAATCGTCTTGTACCGGATTGCTAATTAACGCTTGCGGCAAAATATTATCCAACACAGCAGAGCTCATAAGAATTCTTTGATTATTACTGTTTAAAAGTTCCAAAGTGTAACGACTGTCCTGTGCGGTCTGAGAAAGTTCGTTAAGTCCATCCCATTGCAAAGAAATTTCACTGCCCGTGCCTTGATAGGATTTAACCAGCCCCGCTGTTGGATGAAGTATCCGTAAAGTCCAACTACCCGATTGCACTAACTCCGCATTAAATACAAGAGTATCTTTTATTCCATTATCATTGGGCGAAAAATACTCATTTTCCAGGTCAAAGGATATCGCAACATTCTGATTTGCTTCGCTCAGACTATTCACTGGATTAAATATGGTCGCAGGTACGCCATTACCAAAGTATATATTTCCGCCATTTTCACCCCAATAATTATTTTCAAAATCGAGAACAATTTGAGAATCTTCGCTGTAACCAAGCACTCTTAAATCATTGGTTATGTTATCGTAAATATCGTTGTTATTGATGCTGGGCTGAGGGCTTAAGGAATCATCGGAAGTATATCCGGTAATTTGAATACCGTAGCTATTTTGGGTAATGGTATTGTCAATAATAACCGGGTTGGATATATGATCGGCGGTGCTCGCAATAACAATTCCATAGCTGGTATTTCTAATAATATTGTTCCTGATAGTGGGTGAAGCGCCATAAATATATATGCCTGTTGCCGAGCGAGTCTCATTATCAATCAAGCTATTTTGTAACGTGGCGGTCGAGCCTTTGGTAAAGCTGACGCCATAGGTAGAAAACTGACCGATAAATGAATCGGTTATTTCAACGTCACTGGCGCCAATAATATCGATCGCTTTAGCAGCAAACTGATTGTTCAACTGCTCAATACGCACGCTGGCATCTTGATTGATGATAATGCCTTTCCAGTCTCCTTTTTTCTGGTTATAAGCGGCACTATTGAAAATAACCGGCGCTTGCTCGCTACCAAGAATATTCAAGCCGCCATCAACTTGTAAATAACTGCCGCTATTAAAAACTAATTGGGTTCCCTGGCCAATGTTGAGCGAACCCTCTTTAGTAACAATAATAGGGTTAAGCACCGCATAGCTTTGATTGTTTATTAATGAGATAGTTTCAGGCATAAAACCAAGCAGTTGACTCGCCGAATCAGAATTATTCCCGCCATCACCAAGTTTAAAACTTCGATAATCGGCAATTGGTGTATTGGTAATTGAGTTTGAATAATCATATATTTTTTTAGATATTTCGTTAATATCCGAACTTCCCCACCAATTATCCTGGAGATTTAGAGTTGGATTAATTGCTGATTCATCAAGCCCGAAACTCATCGCGTAAAAATGATAGGCGTCATTATCATATAACGCATTATTGGTCATCACTGGGGTTGGGTTTTCGCTGTACACATTACTGCCTATTACATACAGACCGTACTTATTATTAAAAATGCGGTTGTTATCTTGAATAGCCGGCGAGGTTTTCGATCTGACGTAGATCGCTGCGTTATTATCATGAATGCTTGATTCGGTAATATTAGCGCTGCCATAAATATCCACCCCACTAACCGCGTAAGCAATATCAACATTCGACAGATCAAGGCTGCCGTTTTCATTGATAATAATCCCTTTCCAGTCTGATCTTTCCGGCATCATTCTGGCGCTGCTAAACATAACCGGATCACTGCTTTCTCCTTCTACATTGAGGGTACCATCAATGTAAATAGCAGCACCACTGGCGAAATTAAAATGGACACCCGCCGGTATGGATAAAGTATCGTTCTCATCAACAAAAAGACTTCCCAATACGTCATAGCTTTGTACACTGAGAACCTGTAGTTCGTCATCGCTATTATAAAACGAAACCAGTTGATTAGCGGAGTCACTTGCTACGCCGCCGTCAGATAATTGAAAGCTTCGGTAATCGATAATTGGAGAAGTATTGATGTCACTTTGGTCATAAAGCGTGTCCGCTATTTCAGCGATATTCGCGGTGCCCCACCAGTTGTTCTGGGTGTTAATAAGAGCCTTAGATGCGACATAACTCGACCCAAAAGATTTGGTATAGAAATTATACTTATAATTGTCGAATATTGCGTTACCGGTTATAACCGGAGTTGGCTGGAACTCAAGTGCAGTCGCGGTAAATCCGGTCGAATAAATACCATAGTCATTCGAATAAATTCGATTACCGTTAGTAATAGTTGGACTCGATCCATAAGTATAAACACCATAAATATTATCGTGGATATTATTGTTATTATTTATCAAAGTATTAGAACTACGCGTATATACGCCATAGTTATTGTGGTGGATATCTGACTGTTGAATACTGGCAGTTGCAGGCGACTGGATGTCTAATCCTTTTTCTGCAAACGAGACTTCAGCGTAGGCCATATTTAATATTCCACTATCAACCTTTATCCCTTTCCATTCAAAATAACCCGGAGTCTTAGTTAAACTAGTCAGCCGCACGGGATTTGATTCAGTCCCCTGAATGTTGAGTTCTCCCCCAATTACCCTAAGTTCCATTCCATCTTGAAAGATGACTGTGCTACCGGAACCCATTTCCAATTTTGTATCATCGCGAACCCAAAGGTTGTCTAAAGCGGTATAGGTTTCACCAGCTTCAAGTGTCATGGTTTCACCGTACGGAACCGAGGTAATTTGGTAAGTTGAATCGGAGCCTTCTCCATCTTCAGCCAAAAGAAACCCGCTATAATCAATGGACGGTGAAATTGCAGGAAAGGCCCCTGAATGACGCTTAAACTTTGCTCTAATCTGAGACATTAGCGAGGTTCCCCACCAATTTCTTGTTGCATCCAGTTCGATCATGTAGGTGATAACTACTCTACCGCTATCGTCGTTATAATCATAACTAAAACCAGGATCAAAATTTGCCTCAATATTGTTATAGATTGAATTACCGTTCACTATCGGTTTTGGATAAGACGCAATCGCATCCTGAATGCTTGGTACCCAATAGTAAATTCCAGTGGTTGGATCTTTGATGGAATTGGCGTAATTATCATTTCCACAGCCACAAAGTTTAATTCCTATGTTGTTATCATAAATCCTATTTTTGGTTTGGATTTTTGGGTTGCCCAAATAAATATGAACTCCGTTGTCATTATTATGAATCAACGAATTAGTGATGTTAATTTCTTCAACACTGCTAATTTTAATTCCAACAGAAGCATAAGAAACATCGGCAAATCGCATATCAAGCCAGCCATTTTTGACATCCAGGCCTCTCCAGTCATCTTGATTTTTTGACACTGAACCACTGGTAAATCTGGCGCGATTACCGTCTTCACCGGTCACCAATAATTTACCTTCAACAGTAAGTGCTACGTTATGTGCGAAAGACATTTCTGTACCCGAAACAATATCCAAAACATCGTTTTCCTGGACTTTTAACGTAGACAGAACTTGGTATTGTGCATTAGGTATCAACACAATGGTATCGACCCCTTCAACGAGTTCACTCAAAGGGAGTGTTATTAGTTGTCGCGATGGATCGGATTGACTACCGTTTTCAGCCATAAGATATCCCCGATAATCAATAAAGGGGGTACTGATATTGGTCGCTAAATTTAAAGCATCATTTAAGTCATAAAGGGTTCGGCTGATGGCTCCGATATTATCAGAACCCCACCAGTTATTTTGAGCGTTCAAATAAATATTTTCGACGCCGCTGTCGCCACCAAAATTCTTCACATAAAAATTGTAATCATCATTATCGTGAATCGAATTATTCGTCACTACTGGCGCAGGATTGTTTTCAAGGATTAAGTCACCTACAACATAGATCCCAAACTGATTATCAACAATTTGATTTTCATTTTGGATCAACGGGCTTGATTTTGAATTAATGTAAACTCCGTATTTATTATCGTGCATGTTAGATTGACTAACCGTTGCATCGCCAAAAATATCTAATGCTTTTATTGCATAACTAATTTCAGCATAAGACAAAGTTAATACTGCGCCTTCATTGATGACAACTCCAACCCAATCAGAACGAGAGGGTGATGCATTTATGCTGGTTAACTGAACAGGATTATCTTCTGTACCAGTAATTTCCAATTCACCATCGACGGTCAAGCCGGTAGCCTCTTCAAAAGCTAATGTTGTGTCTGCGTTAATCTGTAATTTAGTTTCCGTACCTACATACAAAGGGGCAAGGACTTGAAAGTTTACTCCCGGTGTTAAACTGACAGTTTGATTGCCACCTTCAATAGCAATCAGTTGGGCAGCGGCATCCGTTGCAGCGCCGTTATCTGATAGTAAATAACCTCTAAAATCAACTGTAGGTTTGGAAGTCGAACTGTCTTGGGCATCGTAAATTTCTGCTTTTATGGTTTCAACATCGGACGATCCCCACCAATTACCCTGAGCGTTTAACAGATGAAATCTAGCGGTCGTAGAGCTACCAAAACTAGCCGTTCTATAATTGTCGTAGGTATTACTGTATATCGCGTTGCCAGTAACCACGGGCGTTGGATTGTTGGCTTCCTGATTATCGCCGACCGCGTAAATACCATAGGAATTATTGTAAATTCTATTTCCGTCGCTGATCAACGGACTGGTATTTGCGCGAATATACACACCATAAGTATTATCGTGAAAACTGGTATTAGAGACTTCTAGCTCACCATAAATATCTAGTCCCTTATTGGCGTATGCAATTTCCGCATAACTCAAATCCAGTTGTCCGCCAGCGTTAACCACTATTCCTTGCCAATCGTTTTTGACGGGATTTTCTTTTGCGCTCGTCAAAGTGACAGGGTTGTCTAGCTCACCAGTGATGGTCAAAGTTCCATCGACAACCAATCCTGTATTAGCAAAAAAGTTAAGCTTGGTTCCTGGGCCTATAATTAATGACGCTTCAGGTGCTAAAAAGAGGTTTGCTATTACTTCATACTCTTTGCCGTCTTCTAGTAGAGTAACGCTGTTACCACCCGGAATTGAAAGTAATTGATGACTCGCGTCGCTCGCGCTGCCATCTTGCGTTAACAAGAAACCGCGAAAATCGACAATCGGCGCGTTGGTCGGGTTATCGCTATAATCGTAAATTTTAGCGATAATATCATTCACCTCACTCGCACCCCACCAGTTATTTTGGGCATTTAAAACTACATATTCATTATTTCCAAAATAATGCGCGTAATAGTTGTAAGTGGTGTTGTCATAAATCGCATTACCAGTCACCGCCGGCGCAGGATTGTCAGCTTCTATATTATTCCCATAAACATAAATCCCATAGCTATTGGCATAGATCCGATTGCCATCGGTAATTTGAGGACTTGAGTTGGTTTGAATGTAAACCCCGTAAGTATTGTTATAAAGCGCATTACCATTGTTTAACGCGAGACTGCTCCCACTTCGCACGTAGATCCCATGAGTATTATCATGGATCTGACTGTGAGTCACCGTTGCATCACCATAGACATCCAATGCTTTGGTCGCAAAAGCAACCTCTGCATAATCTAAAGTTAATTGGCCTGCTGCCTTAACCACAATGCCTTGCCAATCTGCTTTTTGCGGATAGGAATTCACACTAGTCAAGTGCACCAGGTTATCGACCGTTCCCTGAACCTCTAACCTTCCTTCAATTTGAATCTCTCCGCCTTTAACAAAAGACAACGAGGTTCCGGCACCAATCGACAAGATAGCATCCGCCGCGATAAACAGATCCCCCAAGACTTCATACTGGCTATCATTAGTTAAGGTGGTCGTCACTCCGCTTTCGATTGAAATAAGTTGTTGCGCCGTATTGGTTAGTTCGCCGCCATCCGATAATTGATATCCTCGGTAATCCACTACGGGAGAATAGCTCACACCATCACTGTAATCGTAGATCTTCGCAGCAATATCACTCGGATCGGTAGTTCCCCACCAATTGCCCTGTGCATTCAATACAGTATTTTCATTATTACCAAAATTATGCGTGTAATAGTTGTAAGTAGTGTTGTCATAAATCGCATTACCAGTCACCGCCGGCGCAGGATTGTCAGCTTCTATATTATTCCCATAAACATAAATCCCATAGCTATTGGCATAGATCCGATTGCCATCGGTAATTTGAGGACTTGAGTTGGTTTGAATGTAAACCCCGTAAGTATTGTTATAAAGCGCATTACCATTGTTTAACGCGAGACTGCTCCCACTTCGCACGTAGATCCCATGAGTATTATCATGGATCTGACTGTGAGTCACCGTTGCATCACCATAGACATCCAAAGCTTTCGACGCAAAAGCAACCTCAGCATAATCTAAAGTTAATTGACCTCCTGCGTTAATAACGATACCTTGCCAGTCAGATTTGGACGCCGATTCATTTCCACTGGTTAGACTGATAGGTAGTTCAGCTGAACCCGAGACCGTTAATGTCCCATCAACGACCATTCCTGTACCATCATAAAAATTGAGCTTTGTTCCCGGGCCTATGACGAGTGATGCTTCGGGAGCAATGTACAACTCCCCAAGAACATCATATTCAACTCCATCTTCTAACACGGTCACAGTGGTACCGCCGGGAATAGACGTTAACTGATTATTTCCTCCAGATTCGCCTCCATCAGTTGCTATGAATCCTTGATAATCCACCACCGGTGAATAGGATGCTTGATCATTGTAATCATAGATCTTCGCGGCAATATCGCTCGGTTCACCAGATCCCCACCAATTGTCTTGAGCATTCAAAACCGTATTTTCGTTATTACCAAAATAATAGGCGTAGTAGTTATAAGTGCTATTGTCATAAATCGCGTTGCCTGTGACCACTGGCGCAGGATTATCAGCTTCTTTATTATTGCCATAAACATATATACCGTAGCTATTGGCATAGATCCGATTATCATCGGTCAGTTGGGGGGCTGAGTTAATCCGTGCGTATAGTCCGTAGGTATTGTTATGGATTTTACTGTGAGTAACCGAAGCCGCACCATAGACATCAAGCGCCCGCACCGCATCAGTAATTTCCCCATAATGCATTTCTAAACTGCCACCGGCCTTGACGATGATGCCAACCCAGTCAGATTTATTCGGTACGCTAGCGATGCTGCCGAAACTCACCGGATTATCCTCAGTACCCTGAATATCCAAAACCCCTTCCACGCTAATATCTGCATCTTCAACCACCGAAAACGATGTACCTGACCCAACCATCAAAGTCGCGTCCGCAGCAATATAAAGGTCACTTAAGATTTCATAATGGCTATCATTGGTTAAGGTAGTAACTTCGCCACTGGTCACCGAAATCAATTGTTGAGCGGCGTTACTAGGCGGTCCACCGTCTGTTTGTTGATAGCCTCGATAATCGACCACCGGCGAATAGTTGAGTTGATCCCGATAATCATAAATTTTCGCCGGAATATCACTCACTTTATTCGTACCCCACCAGTTATTCTGGGCATTCAATAGGGTATTTTCGTTATTACCAAAATAATAAGCGTAGTAGTTGTAAGTGCTGTTGTTGTAAATCGCGTTACCGGTGACCACTGGTGCGGGATTATCAGCTTCTTTATTATTACCATAAGCATAAATACCATAGGTATTGGCATAGATACGATTACCATCGGTCAGTTGAGGGCTTGAATTAATCCGGGCGTATAACCCGTAGGTATTGTTATAGATTTCACTGTGGGTTACCGAAGCTGCACCATAAACATCAAGCGCCCGTGTTGCATCAGTAATTTCCCCATAATGCATTTCTAAACTGCCACCAGCCTTAACGATGATGCCAGTCCAGTCAGATTTATTCGGTAAACTAACGATGCTGTTGAAACTCACTGGACTATCCGCGGTACCCTGAATTTCCAATATCCCTTCTACGGAAATATCTGCATCTTCAACCACCGAAAACGATGTACCTGAGCCAACCATCAAAGTCGCATCCGCAGCAATATAAAGATCACTTAGGATTTCATAATGGGCATCATTGGTTAAGGTGGTAACTTGGCCACTTGCTACCCAAATCAATTGTTGAGCTGCATCGCTGGGCGATCCGCCATCTATTTGTTGATAGCCTCGATAGTCAACTACTGGTGCATAACTTGGTTGATCGCGATAATCATAAATTTTCTTTGGAATATCACTCACCGTACCGTTCCCCCACCAGTTATTCTGTGCATTTAAAAGGGTATTTTCGTTATTACCAAAATAATAGGCATAGTAGTTATAAGTGCTATTGTTATAAATCGCGTTACCGGTGACTACCGGGGCAGGATTATCAGCTTCTTTATTATTGCCATAAGCATAAATACCATAGGTATTGTCATGGATTCGATTGCCATCGGTTATTTGGGGACTTGATTTATTTTGAATGTAAACACCGTAGGTATTGCCATAAAGCTCATTGCCACTGTTTAACGCCACACTACTATTACTTCGCACATAGACCCCATAGGTATTATCATGCAATAAGCTATGTTGAATAGTAGCTTCGCCGTAAACATCAATGGCACGAGTCGCATCGGCGATCTCTAAGTAATCAAGGTTAAGAATTCCGCCTGCGTTGACTTTGATCCCGATCCAATCCGATTTTTTAGGGGTTGTACTAATACTGCTCATAGTCACCAGGTTATCAGCGCTGCCTTGGATGTCCAAGGTACCATCAACATTGATTTCCATACCTTTAACCATCGAAAACGTCGTTCCAGCACCCACCGATAAAGTTGCATCCGATGAAATGTACAGATCGCCTAAGATTTCATAATGGGAATCATTTGGTAAGCTAGTGATCGCACCGCTGGCAACTGAAACTAACTGCTGGGCGGCATTAGCCAGCTCTCCACCATCCGAAAGTTGATAACCCCGATAATCCACCACCGGCGCATAACTTGATTGATCGCTATAATCATAGATCTTCGCCGGAATGTCATAGGCGATCCCCGTCCCCCACCAGTTGCCCTGTGCATTCAAAAGGGTGTTTTCGTTATTACCGAAATAATAGGCGTAGTAGTTATAAGTGCTATTGTCATAAATCGCGTTACCGGTGACCACCGGCGCAGGATTATCGGCTTCTTTATTATTACCATAAGCATAAATACCGTAGGTATTGTCATGGATCCGATTGCTACCGGTAATTTGGGGACTAGATTTAGTTTTAATGTAAACACCATATGTATTGCTATAAAGCTCATTGCCGCTATTTAACACGAGGTTACTATCACTTCGCACATAGACCCCATAGGTATTATCATGCAATAAGCTGTGCTGGATAGTGGCTTCACCGTAAACATCAATGGCACGAGTCGCATCGACGATTTCTAGGTAATCAAGGTTAAGAATTCCGCCTGCGTTGACTTTAATCCCGATCCAATCTGATTTTTTAGGGACTGCACTAATACTGGCCATTCTCACCAAGTTGTCAGCACTGCCTTGGATGTTCAAAGTACCATCAACACTGATTTCCATACCTTTTACGACCGAAAAGGTCGTTCCGGAACCCACTGATAAAGTCGCATCCGATGGAATGTACAGATCGCCTAAGATTTCATAATCAGTATCATTGGTTAAGCTAGTGATCGCACCGCCGGCAATCGAAACTAACTGTTGGGTGGTATCAGTCAGCTCACCACCATCCGTAAGTTGATAACCTCGATAATCCACCACCGGCGCATAAGTTGATTGATCGCTAAAATCATAGATCTTTGCCGGAATGTCATAAACTATAGCCGTTCCCCACCAGTTACCCTGTGCATTCAATACGCTACTCGCAGGATTACCAAAATAATAAGCGCGGTAGTTGTAAGAGCTGTTGTCGTAAATTGCGTTACCTGTAACAACCGGCGCAGGATTATCAGTTTCATTATTATTACCATAGGCGTAAATACCATAGGTATTGAGATAGATCCGGTTACCATCAATTAGTTGCGGTGCTGAATTAATCCTTGCATACAATCCATAGGTATTATCGTGTAAAAGACTGTGGCGGATAATCGCATCACCGTAAACATCCACGGCGCGAGTCGCATAAGCAATTTCAACATAATCCAAATCCACACTTCCGCTTGCCGACACTAATAAACCGGTCCATTTTGACTTAGCCGGTGAACTCGATGAACTGGTAAATATTACTGGCTCATCACTGGTTCCCACTACCTCCAAACTTCCATCAATCGTCAGTTTTTTACCATCGGCAAAGGTAAACTCAACGCCTTCTGGCACAGTTAAGGTGACATCCGCTAGTACCTTGACATTATCTGTCACGTTATAAATAGTATTAGCGACTAAGGTGGTTGAAACGCCAATATCACCAGTCAATTCAAAAACTGACTTATTGGCTGTCATCATATTGATTAGCTTGCTGAATACGGTGGTGGACGATTGAACAGCTGAAGTGTCTAAATCAGTTGTCTGCTCTTCCACAATACCACTGATGTCTTGTGAATTTTCTACTAAGGATAAGTGATCAATTTGTACCGCCGTGACAGATTCTTCCACAGAAAACCCGTGAATTTTAATCCCGGCGTAGAGCTTTTGTGTTGTTCCTATGTCGACAGCACCGAGGCTTTCCCATTGCTCTCCATCCGATGAAACGAAGGCTTCAACTTGCGCCCCTTCTCGCTCAAGTTTTAACCATTGTGGATAATCAGAAAAATATTGGTTATTTAAGATATCCGCAGAAAAGTTCGATTGTTGATAAAGCCAGTCGACTCTAAAACCGTCGAGCAAATCTATTTGCAATGATACTGATGTCGCACCAAGTTCTAGTGTGTCTTGCAAAGTTAAAGACAAATAACCTTGAGTAACCTTGGGATGGTCTTTTAACCTCACAACGACGTTGCCATCTCTCTCCATTGATTGGTAGATAAAGTGAGCAGATACTCCTTGAGTAAAATCTTCGCAGTCGGTTAGCTTAGGACAAGACCATTGAAGTTCGAGCTCATCTTCTTTTTTAACAACATTTAATATTCCGGTTGCACGGCCAATGGTGCCAACAGACCAAAGAGTTCCTTCGAGATGTTCAATCGGTTGGACAACTTCTTCGGCATTTCCATAGAATGTAAAATGGCTCTCAGCGAAAGTTGCAGTTAGTACCATTCCCGAATAGACCAGACCCAAAATCGCGACCGATAATTGCCTGGCATGTTTAATCGTAATCTTGTTGAAAAAGTGACGTTCGAATATTCCGTTCATTTAGTACAGCACCCCATAAAGACGTTTTCTTTAAAATTGAATTTATTATCTAGACGCCTGAAGCGTCCAATTATCGTTATTTAGAATTCTTTTTTTTGTTTTTACAAACAATAGACCAGCGACTACTAACAAATAGGTCAGACCATACAGCCAGTAAAATCCAACCATTAGCATCTGCCGAGATTCTGTTCCAATCGCCAAACTATGAATAAATACTAACAAAAAACCGACATGTGACAGTTTATGAAGTATTACCCAGAAAATTTTTACCTG
>CAZOBX010000042.1:21546-30303 GCA_964578045.1 uncultured Kangiella sp.
GTGCGAGAAAGTACGAAAAATTCCGGCAATAACAACCAACACAAATCCCCAAAACGCGATCGCCCCCAATGAAATCATTTGACGATAAAACCCAGAACCAAAGTGGGGTATTAACAGACTTAAATTGAGGTCACCACTACGTGCAAAGGTCGCAGAGGTAAAAGCTAAAACATGCAGGATCAAAAAAGTAAATGATAAACTACCAATGTATCGGTGATAACGATAAAAGACATTTGGTAGAATATGAAAATGCGGTCTTAATAGCGTTGGAACTAACTGCAGCCACAATAAGGCAATGGCATACAACCCGAATAACTTAGACAAGAGATACACGAATTGGCCTGGTGGTACTTGCATCGCAAAATAATTTCGTAAATCTCCTGTGGATAAAAACCATACGCATCCAGGAACCAACAAGCATATCGAAACCAATAAAATCTTCGGTATTGAAAATCTGTTTTTCTCAAGGTTTATGGTCATAAATGTGCCTTACAACGACCATCGTTATTAATACACATTTCAAGTTCATTATTGGCCTGTACTTCGCTTAAACCCTTTTCTCCAACAATCGGTAAACCAGAATTGACCCAGCCCTTTAGTCCAAAAGGATTGAGTATTGCTACATTTTTAACGCCACTATCCTGCAACGCTTTGGCCAGCTCAAATCCCCTGAAGTCTTTTACGCAGTAAGCTATTACCAACTCCGAATCCAAAAACGGTTTGACCGTTTGCGTATTAACATGACGTATTTGCAGGTTATAAGCGCCAGGTATACGTCCTTCCGAGAATTCAAACGACTCTCGAGCATCTACAAATTTGACCTGTTTTCCCTTTTGCAATTCTTGCATCAAATCTTTGATTAAAATTTGATTGACTAATTGCGGTTTTGATCGTTCTCCATTCGCACAAGAGTCGTTGGGTTGAAGCAGTGTGGGATTGTCTATCTGATGGCTTTTTAAAGATAGTTCGACATTGTCAAAAAAAGTGAGATAGCAGTTAAATGGCACTTGATCCCGTCCGAAACGCTCTTGTAACTGACGAAACCCTTGCTCGATAAAAGCGGATTGGCTAAATTCATTCTTTTTCCAAAAGTCGATTTCGATGTCTTGTAATATGCCGTCAATCTTATCGACAACTCGCTCCTCAATTGAGAAGCTGCTTTTTAATACAGAAAAGGTAGTTTTACCTGGCTTACGCCGATATTGCCCCTCAGGCACATCGAAACTATGATCAAACTGGATTGGCGTCCCAAGAGGAAGAATGGTTATTTTCGATTTTGGCGAGATATATCTTTTAATGAGCCATATAGATGCCCATTTATCAGGTCCGAGTCCTTTCCAGGTGACAAACTCAGGCACATAGTTCTCTTCCTTGGAAGAAAAGCATCCAGATAAAAGGAGGGCTAAGACTATAAAAAAAACAATACTTACTTCAATAAAGCGATTGTTCACTACAAATTCCATTTATGGTTCTTACCATTTATTTTTAATAAATGTGTCGGGCCGAATAGTACAGGACGCGGAGATCACTCCTCCGAATTTTCCGGCGGCATTATATAAGTACATAACTAGCATTTACAACAACTAGTTTTATAAAGGTCTTGGGGGGCAAGATAATTTTACTATGTCTAATCGTTTCTCAAACCATCGCTGGTCGTTCATTTCCCCAAGAAGCTAGCTCCAATTATCGCAAAAAAACAAGTCGGACATTGCTCCAATCCTGCCAAAAACTAGTCCATATCCGCCAAAATGCAGTATTTGCCCTGTTTGTCGGTTAAAAAATAGTCAATAAGCACATTATTATTTGAAACTGCAAAAGATGATCGCTTTTCAAAAACACTTATAAAAAGACACATGGCTCCTTGAAAATATTTTCGAATTTCCGAGAAAAGGCTAAATGAGAGATTGCTGTTGTAAGAGTTCCGTCTAACCAATATTCGGTGCCAGTCTTCCGCATGTTCTAATTTTTTTAAGGTATCACTGTAACAATAAATAAAACAATCACTCCTCGTAAAGCGAAGCATTCTTCCCCTTAACGGTCTTATAAAACGCTTTTATTTTCAGCATATCTTTTTCAATATCCCCGCTCGGATAAATCACACCACCTATCCCGCCAATCTTCTTCCCATAATCAAGAAAACCCAACGCAATTGGCACCTGAGCTAAATTGGCAATATGATAAAAACCGGTTTTCCAATATTTTACTTTAGAACGAGTCCCTTCCGGCGGCACTGCGACAATTAATTCACCGGATTGCTTCATTAGTTCTGCCGTGTACTCAACCATATTATGGGATTTATTGCGATCGATGGGGATACCACCCATCCACTTCATTAACCCTTTAAAGGGTGGTTTGAATATTTGTTCTTTCCCCATCCAATATGGCTTGACCTTAAGCGCAAAACTGACCGTCAACATAAAGGGAAGATCCCAATTGCTGGTATGAGGCGCTGCTATCATTACGAATTTTTTTTCTGGCGGAAGCTGTCCGCTCACTTTCCATCCGCAAAGCCATAGGAAAATTTTGGACAATAACCAAAGGATATCTTTGATTATAAAGGTACTGTACATAGTTTTATGCATTGCGATTTGGATTTGTGATAGGACTACTAGCTACTATTGTAGCGGGCTTGGACCCATACCACACGAATTTTTCTCAAAGCAAAGCTTCCGCGTCCTGCTATCGCCCCTTACCTACGTCCTGTAGGCAAAAAAATGCCCGCAAAAGCGGGCAATAAGGGATCTCAAAGACAACTAATTGCAAGAGAATGAATACTACAGATTTTCTATCTGCTTTAAAGGCAGCTAAATAGAATTAACATTATTTACCTGCTGACTGTGATTCACATGCTACGTAAAATATTTGAATTTTTCTGAGAACTACTTATCAGTCTGCTCGGTTTGTTTCATCGAATCGAAACTCGGCACTTTAGGGTGTTGCGGCAAGTTGGTTTCAAAATACTGGTTATTGAGGATATTGTTGGATGTTTTTTTCCTGACGACATGCAGCAAGTTAAATTTGACCGTATCACTTTGCTGAATTGTAACGCCGTTTGCTGCAACAATGATAAAACTGGCGGTGTGCGGACCGTATTCCACATTTTCAGCGGTAATGCTTATTTCCTTTTGCTGACTGCCAATCGGTTTACCATCGATATAAAATTTCAAAAAATGTCCATTAGCTAACGGCGGTTCCAGACTGGCTGTCAGTGGTGCAATCCCGGCATTATTTCTGATCACTCCGTCTTGTGGGAGATCTAAGAAACTCGTATTCGTATAATAACCGGTAGCCGAGCTTGTGTCGGTTTTTGATTGTTCTTCAAGATTTTTAAATTCGATCTTAGGCGTTATTAGACTAATGGAAGGCAATTCTTGCATTACTATTTCTTTAGCACCTGGAGAAGGTGTATCTGAATAGGAAAGGTTACCGTTTTTATCAACGACTCGATATAATTTTTTGGTTTTTTCTGGCTCTGGTGGTGTGTTTGATTGATTACTCTGCTCCGAAATAGCCGATTGGCTAAATAACAGGGCCAGGCAACTAAGCAAAACCAAGCGTCGATGAGATTTTAGATATCGCATAAATAAAGCCTACTGGTGATAGTCATTGCGAGTTATATTCGCAATACCCATAATATTCGCATTTATGCATTTCTTCAAGCTATCGTCGTCTTCGGCTGGCAAGGAGTACAGTCCCTTCTCATGGAACGGGAGGGTTGCCTACAGGACGTAGGTACCGAAAGTAGGTGCTTGAGGCAAGGGGCGTGACAATTTTTTGCTCCTGCAAAAACTGCATACATCACATCCATGTGAATAACCATGATGCGGAAGCTTTGCCTACAAGACGCAGGTAAAAAAAAGCCGGTAAAATTACCGGCTTTAATCTTCTTCTAGTACCTACAAACTATAATACATCTCAAATTCAACCGGATGAGTGGTCATATTAAGATGGGTAATATCCGCAGATTTTAGAGTAATATAAGAATCAATAAAGTCATCACTAAATACGCCGCCACGAGTTAGGAACTCGCGATCTTTATCTAGCGCTTGCAGTGCTTGCTCAAATGACGACGCTACTGTTGGGATCTCAGCGGCTTCTTCAGCGGGTAAGTCATACAAATCTTTATCCATTGGGTCACCTGGATGGATTTTATTTTGAATGCCGTCCAGTCCGGCCATCATCATTGCGGTAAATGCTAAGTAGGGATTACCCGTCGGATCAGGGAATCTGACTTCAATACGACGTCCTTTTTCACTCGGTACATGAGGAATTCGGATTGAAGCACTGCGGTTTTTAGCTGAATAAGCTAACATAACTGGCGCTTCAAAACCTGGGATCAATCGCTTGTAGGAGTTAGTCGAAGCATTGGTAAAAGCATTGATTGCACGAGCATGCTTAATGATACCACCAATATAGAAAAGAGCTTCTTCTGACAATCCACCGTATTTGTTTCCGGCGAAGATGTTCACGCCGTCTTTGGCCAAAGACTGATGAACATGCATACCGCTACCGTTATCACCCACTACTGGTTTTGGCATAAAGGTCGCTGTTTTGCCGTAAGCATGAGCAACGTTGTGAACCACATATTTAAGAATCTGAGTTTCATCGGCTTTTCTAACCAAGGTGTTAAACAATGTCGCAATTTCATTCTGGTTGGCAGTCGCCACTTCATGGTGATGGGCTTCCGTCATCACACCCATTTCTTCAAGCACTAAACACATTTGAGAGCGGATATCCTGCGATGAATCAACCGGTGGTACTGGAAAATAACCGCCTTTAACACCAGGGCGATGCCCCATATTACCATCGTCATAACGACGATCAGAGTTCCAGGCGGCTTCATTTGAATCTATTTTATAGGATGCACCTTGCATATTGATGCTATACCGCACATCATCAAACAGGAAAAATTCTGGTTCTGGGCCAAAATAAGCGGTATCAGCAATGCCGGTGGATTTTAAATAAGCTTCCCCGCGACGAGCGACAGAACGAGGGTCACGATCATATCCCTGCATTGTCGCAGGCTCTAAAATATCGCAACGTACATTAAGGGTCGAATCTTCACAAAAAGGGTCCATCACTGCAGAATCAGCGTCGGGCATTAATACCATGTCAGATTCGTTAATACTTTTCCATCCAGAAATAGAAGAACCATCAAACATTTTGCCTTCTTCTAAAAAATCTTCGTCAATACAACGGGCTGGCAGGCTTACATGTTGTTCTTTGCCTTTGGTATCGGTAAAACGGAGATCGACAAAAACGACATCGTTTTCTTCCATCATGGAAAGAATTTTGTTTTCTGACATGGGTACTTCCTCAAACTATCAAATTTAAAAGGGTTTTAACTATGTTGCCCTATTAGCAATCTAGATGCCAACTTATATTAGAATCCGATCATAAGACTAATGGGTATATAATCGATACTCCTGTCACTTTCAGATTTATCGATTGAAATTCCACGCACTATTATGGTGCGTCACAGCTTTAATTGCACAAGTTTGGTGCGCCTTAAGTGAAGGGTTTACCCATGATATTAATTTGGAAACCAGAAGTCACTTTACTCAGTAAATTGGGCTAATCTCAACTAAACTGAGGATAGACCCTCTCCACTTGTCATGCTGACTTATAACTAAAGATTTTAGAAATTTAGATAGCAACCAATTAAACTGGGTCCATAGTAAATAAAAAAATAACCTAATCTGCGTAGGAAAATATTTATCTACATGGAAAATCTATTAGCACTTGCACTAATTTGGGCTTGCGTCATTCTATCATTCTGGTTTGCAAAAAAAACCAGCATGACCCCATTGGTTTATTATTTGATTGCCGGTAGTTTACTGGTTAATTTGGGTTTATTGCCAACAGAACCCACTCCTTTCATTCAAGGGTTTTCTGAATTCGGCATCATTTTGATCATGTTTGCACTGGGTTTTGAAGAAAATCCCACCACATTTTTGCGTAGTGCGAAAAGAAGTTGGGGGATCGCGCTTTTTGGCGCCATTGCACCTTTTTTTACAGCTTATCTCTTGGCATTCTATTTTTGGCAAGATCAAAATATCGCACTTTTAGTCGGATTAACGATGACTGCCACGGCGGTTTCCTTGACCATGATGGTGCTCAAACACGAAAATCTACATTTAACTAAAGCGGCTTCAGCCATCATGACATCAGCCGTTTTGGATGATGTCGCCTCGCTGGTATTAGTCGCCGTACTGGTACCAATCGTCGCAGGCAATGAAGTCCCAACCTTGATGGGAGTCGGGATCATTCTATTGAAAGCCATTGGATTTTTCGTATTTATTTTTCTCTGCGCGATATCAATTTTCCCGACCAAAGAGAAAAAATCAGGAGACAACAATTTATCTTTTTTCGAAAAATACGGTTTAAATAATCTGCTCGCCTTCAATAATGGTCGCGATGCAACTTTGGCAATTTTGATGGTTGCTGTCACCTTTGGCGCCATCGCCCATTTAATGGGACTTCACTCAGCTGTTGGGGCCTATATGGCTGGACTCATCATGACGCCGGCCTTATTTTATATCGACAAAAAGGGAGAACCGATTAATCGTTATAAAAAGACCCGAAAAATCATCGATGATGTCGCCTTCTCCTGGATTGGCCCGGTATTTTTTGTCAATCTTGGGGCCAAATTAATTTTTGATCTTGATCTGATCGTTAGTGTACTGGACGAGACGCTCATATTGGTTTCGGCAATTTTTATTGCTCAAGTCAGCTCAGCAGGTTTGGCGGCTCGTTTTACTGGCAATTATTCTTATGAAGAATCATTAATGATCGGGTTTGGTATGCTTGGCCGGGCTGAGCTGGCATTTGTGGTGATGGATATTGGTTATGTACACAACAACATTTTCACTACCGAAGTCTTTTATACTCTAATGTTTACCGCTTTTGCGCTGAATATTTTAGTACCTTTGTGCATTCGTTTTTGGACGCCTTATTTTAATGCGAGTCGGCACCCAAAGTAGTTGATAGTTAAAATTTGATCCAGTTACTTGCAATTTAGCAAAATAGCTCTAAATTGAGTGTAACTTCACCCATGCTTTGGAATTAGCTTTTGTCAAACACCTCTAATCGACATTTCCGTACCCATGTGATCGTTTGGTTTTTATTGGTCGCAGGTATCATTTTGGCGATCACCGGTTACAGCATCTATCGCAGTGCAGAAGTCTTTCTGATTCAAAAATTCCAACACCAGCAAATGGTACACGCACAGACCATAGCCGGCTTTATTGATGGTGATATCCACCGAAAATTTAATTCTCCGAGAGCCATGAAAACGCTTGCATATCAGCGTTATAACAACGTATTAAAGAAATCCATGGAAATCGATAAATATACCAGTTTTATTTATACCATCAATGTCTTAGGGAAATCGAATCAACTGAAATATGGCCTGATACCTCGCATTCGTGGCGATGGTGAGCGGCAACAAGCTCAGGTTTTTACCACAGGCACCCAACTAGCGCCGGATGACGCTTTTTACAAACTGGTCAATAATTTCTATAAAAGTGGTTCCAAGGCAACCACAATATTGCTCGATGATGTGGCTAGCGCCGGAAAATATATGAGCTTGGCGATGATTGAAGATAAGCACAAAAATTCAGTTGGATTAGTCGTTATTGAAGTCTCAAATAGGCATATTGCCACTCAAAGGAAAAATCTATTGGCGTCTATGCTGGTTACAATCAGTTTGCTTTTTATTAGTCTGTTAGTTGCTTCGATCTTTTTTGCACGGAAAATCTCCCGTCCATTTGAACAGCTGACTGATGCGATCGAACGCCTGATCAAGAACGATTTTAATTTTCATTTATCACTCTCTGGATTTGGCGGTTATACCCACCTTGCCAAACAATTCAATCTTATGTTGTTAAAATTACAAGTCAGTCGAAATGAGTTAGTAAGTACTAACAAGGCTTATAGCCGATTTGTCCCACATCAGGTACTTAAACTTATCAGTCCTAACGGGATCAAATCTATTAATTTGGGCGATTGCGTTGAAAAAGAAATGACCATCTTGTTTTGTGATATCCGCGGTTTTACTCAGATATCTGAATCGATGCCTCCTCATGAGAACTTTCGATTTATTAACCGTTATCTGAAAACGATGGTGCCGGTGATCAACCAACATGGCGGGACCATCGACAAATATATGGGTGATGGCATTATGGCGTTATTTCCAAATTCTGCCGATCACGCGCTTAATGCGGCGGTTGGTATGATGGAATCCTTAGCCAGATACAATAAAAAGTTGGCAGCCAACAATTTGCCCGTTGTCGAAATCGGCCTCGGGTTGCACACCGGAAAAATGATGTTGGGAACAGTCGGCACCAGTTCTCGAATGGATGTGACTGCTATTTCTGATACGGTTAATGCGGCTGCAAGGATCGAAGCACTTACTAAAACATTTAAAACACCGATCTTAATTTCCGAGCAATTGCGTCTACGACTTAAGAGCTTTGATAAACGAAATTTACGCTTTATTGCCACTTGTGTCGTTCAGGGAAAATCTCAGCCGATGACCATTTATGAAGTCTTTTCTCAAGATCCGCTTAGCGTTAGAAACGAAAAACTCAGTAATCAAACGATGATGATCAGAGGTTGGGAGTATTACAAAGATGGTGACATCGATCGGGCTATTATTCTATACCAAAGACTGATGGAAAAAAGTCCGATGGACAAGTCTTTGCTCGCCTTGATTGAAGTGGTTCAAAAGGGTCGGCTGTAATCATTGCTTGGCGA
>CAZOBX010000043.1:0-5226 GCA_964578045.1 uncultured Kangiella sp.
TTCAGGTATTTTAGCTGAACACTGGAACCTGCATTTTGAGGTAGCACGGGTATATCATTGTCCGTCACTATTTTGTTCTTCATCCGCTGGTACCTGATTATTTTCTTCCGACTTAATCGGCTTTGCCGTTTGTTGTAGTAAGGCGTCAGTAGCCGGTTCTTTTACCTCTTGATTTCTTATCTCATCAGATCCACTTTGGTTTTCAATTTGCTGCCCGTCTTCATCCCGCAGTTCATCTGGATCAAAGTTGTTCTGTATGACTGGCTCCGAATTTGTCATTTGCACAACAACAACCATTTCTTCAATTTTAATCAAATAACCTTCGATCAACGAATGCTCAGGATTATAGAGTCTCAACTTAGCTAGCCATTGTCTGGCTTGCGCTTCTATTTGGTTAGAAAGCGCCACATCAATATTATCAGTAATGCTTTTTTCAATACTCCTGATGCCATCTAGTGCTGTTTGATCTCTATCATCGATTTCTAATGCTGCTTTATATTTGTCTAACGCATTATTACCCACCGGTTCGACTAAATGCCCTTGTTGCAAAAGAGATTTTGCCGTATCTAAAATACTTTGTAATCGCATCTGAATCAAAGGATCGGCTAATTTGTTTTGCCTTTTTTGTTCTATCTGTCTTTTTTGCTCGGCGATCGCTTCCAATCGTTGTTTTTCTTTTAACCTCTGGGTAAAAAGTCTTTTCGCTACACTCACCTGATTTTCGATCTCTGAAAAATCTTTATTGATATAAGGGATCGTTTTCAGTCTGGCCAGATAACTTCTTGCTTTTAGGAATTTCTTATCCTTTACCGCTTTGATGATTAAGCTTCTATATTTGTCTGCGACCTCTTTTAATCCATTTTTAGCCCGTTCATTTCCTGGGTCTAACTTGAGCACGGATTCAAAGTAATAGATCGCGTTATCTTTTACCGGTGCACCCAAACGATTCTCTGAAAGTGCAAGCTCTGCTGACTGAATGTTATCAAGCAATTGTTGTGCAGCCTTTTCTCGTTGCGAAATATTGCTATCGTAGGTTCGTTTGTAATCAGCCACAATACGTTTAGTCGAATCCAGTTGGCGGTTATCATGGTCCGAAGACTCCACCAATTTTAACCAATCATTGGCATTATCAAACTGATCATTCTTGGCAGAAGCTTTTGCTTCTTCGAGAGCTATCTGAATAATATTATTTTTTATCCTGACTACATTCTGATTGGTGGGGTCCAATGATTTGGCAGTGGTTAAATGATCCAATGCTTGTTGTATATCGCTCAATTCATGTGGCGAGTACTGAGCCAGCGTATCGGCTTGTAAGATCAATTGACCTACCCTGTCGATCCCGACGGTAGTCTTTTCAGTTTGTACTTGGTTCGATTCCCTTTGAGAATTGATACCTGATGAAGACTTCTGTTGACCGCCAGTCGATGGAATGGTTGTTTTAGCAGGTTCGGTTTGATTGTCAGTTTTAACAACATCCAATCCCAAAATAACTCGAGCTTCGGGCAACCAACTAGCTCTTAAAATATAACCTGCACTGATCCCAATCATCAAAACAAAGGCTGTGGCAATCAATGGTACCCGACTTTTAGTCTCTGGCGATACGTTAATTCGCTGGTCAACCTGAAAATTATCATTTAACTCAAACGACTCGTCACTAAAATCATCCCGCCGACCAGAGAGAGATTCAACTTTAGACAAAGCAGGTTTTGAAATGGTGGCACTTTTGGCTTCCGACTGCTGGCCGCCAGAGAGAAAATTCTTGATGGCTAACGCTAACTCCTGGCCGGTTTGAAAACGAACCGCAGGATTCTTGTCTAACAACTTGTCAATTAACCATTGGAAATGGTTAAGTCGTACTGGCAACTGTGGTACTGGTTTGGTCACGTGTTGAATACAAACCGAAACAGAGTCTTCACCGGTAAAAGGCACTTTGCGCGTCATCATTTCGTACAATATGATGCCTAAGCTGTAAAGATCCGAACGACCATCAAGTTTGCGGCCGCGGCATTGCTCCGGACTCATATACTCCGGCGTGCCGATGAGCTTTCCAGTCTGGGTCATTTGGGTAGAAGAATTTGATGCTTTGGCAATGCCAAAATCCGTTAGTACCGGTTGATCATCATCGTCAAACAAAATATTCTCAGATTTAACATCTCGGTGAACATAACCTTTCTTGTGAGCAAAATGCAATGCCTGAGCTAATTTGGCAATTATCATCAGCGCTTCTTTTGCCTTTAGACCTGTAGCTATCCGGGCCTTAAGCTCTTTCCCCCGCATATATTCCATCGCGAGATAATAAAAACTACCACTTTCGCCAACATCGTACACTGTCACTATTCTGGCGTGAGATAATTTGGCCACAATTTTTGCTTCTCTAATAAACCGCTCACCAAATGTTGGATCCGCAGCCAAAGCCGGCGACATCACCTTAAGTGCTACTTCTCGATCAAATCCTCGCTGGATTGCCAAGTAAACAGTAGCTTGCCCACCGACACCTAAGGTTCTGATTATTTTATACCCTGGTATTTCTATAGCACTCACAAAGGTTTATTCCGTTGAGTCAGTTAAGGATTTTTATTAGTAAAAATTCGACATATTACTAATATTGTTCTGTAACTGTTCAGATCGGCTCAAAAATTTGCTCGTTTGAGGCAGAAAATGTGAGCATACCTGTCTATGCGAAGCCCTCGCGCTCCTTACCGACATCCATGTAGGTAACCATTTACCAATGCAGAAATGGTAAATTTTAGAGGTAAGCTGAAAAGTTACATTTATTATTCTTTATAATCAAAAACTTAAGCTTCAGATCATCTACCTGGATATAGTAGCAAAGGAATGCAGTTGTTTGTATAAATAATCGCTAAATAGCAGTATAAAAATCAATTCGTTTAGATAATCTGGACGAAAATCACAATTTATACCACCCATCTTAGATATTTATCCTATAATCAGCAAGCAGCCTAATTGGTGCTCAGCAAAGGAGAATATTATGCGAACTCGCACAGGAGAAGCAGCTCGACCTTGGTTTCGGTCAGATAGGTATTACCATACTGGAGAAGGATGGTGGTTTATGACTCGAGAAAATAAAGAACTAGGTCCCTATAGCTCACAGAACGAAGCGGAAAACGAACTGGTATTATTTATTCGTCACACTAATCAAATTGGAGATATCCCAAGGGGGCATTGATTTTCCATACCAATTTCTGGGGTATAGAGAGTTAAGCGGCCAATTCCTTGACCAAGTACTCTTGACCAAACAATAAAACATCTCGGTGGCCATTTGGATGGTCCGCCACATATCATATCGTTTTTAAGACTCAGCTAGCTTATTAATTATCCTCGCTGCGGCAATCATGCCGAAAGTAGCGGTTACGGTGACCGCTGCCCCCAAGCCCTGGGCACAATCTAAACGTGCACTCCCCTCTCTGGATTGTTTTTCAAGACTGACTCCTCCATCTGCTTTAGGATAAATAAGCTGTTCGGTTGAATAGACGCATTCAACTCCAAAGCGACGTTTGGGATTTTTGCTAAACCGGTAGTTGCTTCGCAGTTCACTTCTTACTTTAGCGGAAAGCGGGTCTTGCCACGAACGGCTCAAATCGCCAAGGGTAATTTTTAATGGATCCTTTTGACCGCCAGCCCCTCCTATTGATAAGATTTTTATCTTTTGACGCTTACAGTAAGCAATCATCGCTGCTTTTGTTCTGGCATTATCGATGGCATCGACCACATAATCAGTTGAGTTATCGATATGTTCAGCAAGATTATCTTTATTAATAAAATCAACGACTGGTAAAACCTGACAACTCGGGTTAATCAACTTAATTCTTTCCGCCATCACTTCTACTTTTAAACGGCCAACATTATCGTCAGTCGCGTGTATTTGACGATTAGTGTTGGTGATACATAGATCGTCCAAATCGATTAAAATGATTTTGCCTATAGCGGTCCTTGCAAGCGCTTCAGCAACCCAACTCCCGACTCCTCCGATACCCACAATCGTCACACAGGATCGATTGAGATTATCGATGCCTGTTTGAGAATAGAGTCTTTGGGTTCCACCAAACTTGAATTGCATTTTATTTACCAGCCTAAAGATTGATCGGCGATTGATAGAGCTGGGATTATAGTGATAAATTAAGATTTTCCAAAACATTTTGGATAAATAATCTTTGGATGCTTGACGCTACTCATCAGACCAGATAGATTGTTGTGGCTAAAGTAGAAACGTCAAGTTCAACTTAATGGAGAAAAAATATGCCCCAATATCAGGCGCCTGTCGAAGACATGAAATTCATTTTGCACGACTGGCTAAAAGTGACCGAACTGTATTCTGAGCTCGGGTTAGAGGACGCAGCTGACAAAGACTTGGTAAACGCCGTTATAGATGAAGCAGCAAAATTTGCAGAAACACAACTATCACCATTAAATCACCCAGGCGATTTACAAGCTTGTCAGATTGATAAAGGAAAGGTCACAACACCTGATGGTTTCAAACAAGCATATAAACAGTACTGCGATGCGGGATGGGCGTCTTTACGTTTTTCGACAAAATATGGTGGTCAAGGTCTTCCTCCATCACTGGCTATCAGTGTTTCTGAAATGAATGCCTCCGCGAATACTTCATGGAGTATGTATCCTGGTTTGACCCATGGCGTTATTTCAGCATTATCTGCACATGGAAATGATCAGTTAAAAGACACTTATCTACCTAATCTTATTCAGGGCCGATGGACAGGGACCATGTGCTTAACCGAGGCCCACTGCGGTTCGGATTTAGGTCTACTAAAAACCAAAGCCGAGCCAGAAAAGGACCAAAGCTTTAGTATTTCAGGCACCAAGATATTTATTTCTGCTGGCGAACATGACATGTCCGATAATATCATTCACCTGGTTTTAGCCAGGTTGCCCGATGCCCCTGCTGGAACTCGCGGTATATCGCTTTTTGTAGTTCCCAAAATATTGGATGAGTCACTCGCCACACCGGATAACAACCATGCCACCGATAATCAAGTTATATGTGGTTCAATTGAACACAAAATGGGTATAAAAGCCTCATCTACTTGCGTGATCAATTTTGACCAATCTAAAGGATTTATGGTCGGAGAGCCCAATCAAGGGTTGAGTTACATGTTTACTATGATGAATTCAGCTCGACTAGCAACGGGGATCCAGGGATATGCGATTGCTGACCTTTCGCGAAGTGCATCACTGGATTATGCTAAA
>CAZOBX010000043.1:5236-22066 GCA_964578045.1 uncultured Kangiella sp.
GGTCAAATATAAAGCCGATCCGGATGGATTAGTTGAACTTAGGCTCAGCTTACTGACCCCTATTTGCAAGGCCTTTATGTCTGAGGCTGGATTTGAGTCGGCTAACCATGCGGTTCAAGTATTAGGCGGTCATGGGTTTATTTCTGAATGGCAACTGGAACAACAGGTTCGAGATGCGAGGATAACGATGATCTACGAAGGAACAAACGGTATTCAGGCTTTAGATTTACTCGGCCGTAAGGTGCTGCGAGATCAGGGAAAGACATTAAAGGCGTGGGTATCAGAAATTAAAGATTTTGCCGATTCACAGCTTGATAGTAAAGCGTTAAGAGATGCGGCCCGTTCTATTGCCGAGCTTTGCGATCAGTGGCTAGAATTAACCCAACAGATAGCGACTAAGGCTCAATCTAATATGGAAGAAGTGGGTGCTGCCGCTTTTGATTTTCTGATGTATTCTGGCTATATATCGGTAGCACATATATTATTACAATTAGCCGCTGCGGCACAAACGAGCGATCGCTCAAATGATTTTAAGATGGCCAAAAGACAAACTTTGAATTTTTATGTGGCTCGAATTTTACCCAGAACAAAAATGCATCAGGCGGCCATACTCAGTGGCTGTGATAATTTAGAATGTGTTGAGTTTGCGCTGGATTAATTGTATTCCATACTTCTTGGCAATGCTGATTTCAGCACCCCCAAGAGTCGGTCCTTTAGGGAAGAGTAGCCGCTTTTAGGCGAGATGAGAAACATCCGTATTTAGAGCACGGAATTGTAGGAGTAGTTATTTATGTCCACGGATGGACTGTATTCCACAAAGAGCCATGGATGGCGGTGCGGCGATGTCCACGGATGGCGGTGTCCGCGGATTTGAGATATGACATTTTCCCGACATCACAAAGAAATTTAGGTAAATTAAATTTTTTCCTATACTATAGAAAACGAAGTTATTAAACGACGAGCTGAACAACGAGAATACAGTGCTACTTCAACAAAAAGTCAGTTTAGAACTAAAGTTACTCGCAATTCTGAGTCGCCCAACACTCACGGATGGGCAAGTAAAAAACGCTTTAACCTTATTCCAGTTCATAGATTTTAAATTTTTCAGAGCATTACTCGATCAACATCGTGTTTGGCCTTGCGTTTATTGTAATATAAGAAAGCATTTTCCTGATTTATTGCCTCAAGCGCTCTTCAATTATCTAAAGAAAAAACATCAACAAAACATGCGTCAAAGCCAGCGTCAGTTTGATATTTGTGGCAAGTTGCTGTGCCGCTTTAAGGAGCTGGATGTACCAGTTAAAGTGCTAAAAGGGATTCCTTTAGCGTTCAAACTCTATGGTGATATTTCCAAAAGGCATTCAAAAGATCTGGATTTGGTAATCAAAAAAGAAAACCTTAATTTGGCTCATGATATTCTTACATTCTTTAATTTTAAGTGTAGTGATTATGAAAAAATCACACAAGAATACAAACAGTACTATTTTGATACTCGAAAAGACATTACATATTGTGATGATAAGGGAACCATTATTGAACTTCATATACGTTTGTCACCTTACCCAATTAAATTAACTAGCTACTATTCATCAAGCCTGTTTAACCATAATTCATTGAATAAAAATAATCCAATTGAATTTGTTTACCTATGCTGGCATGGTACTTACACTCTATTTCATCGACTTAAATGGTTAGTTGATATAGCACTTTATATTGAACAATATTACTCCCAAGACAGTCAAGACAGTCAAGACACTGACAAGCTTATTGATTTAGCGAATAAGTTTGGTGCTATGAGAATATTGACCGTTCCCTGGATTCTCGCCAACATTCTTTATGATATAGAAATTCCTGCTAGAGTGTTATTTTTTTATAAACAAGATATGACCAGCAGATTAATAACATCACAATGCTTAAAAACACTTAACAATCCAAAAAATGTAAGTACTATATGTGAGGTACTTGAAACGGTTTTCTATAATGCTCTTCTTCTTAAAAATTGGTCTGAAAAAGGGAGGGGACTATGGATAAAATTTACACCCATAGTCAATGATCGTGAAATATTAGCTATAATACCGGCTAAATTATCTTTTATGTATTATCTATTAAGACCGTTCACAGTTTTTTACCGACGCTTGTTAAACAAATAATCGCTATATTTGGTGACCATGGAAAAGTAGAAACCAATGTATGTGAAAATAGGAACAAGAAAATTATTTTTATCAACAAACGAAGTGTTTGCCCTTATTTTTATTCCATTTTTAGTTTGTGTGTTGGCTGTTATTTTAACTAATCTAAAATCTGTCTATCAAATAGAGGCAATCATTTATCCTGGCACGTCCTCTGTGGATAAAATTCAGCGAGGCGCGTTAAAAGGACTTAATCGTTCACTCAGGAGGCTAATGAAAACCCAGCACCGTCAAAATGAACAAGATAGTTTCATGGATTTGCAGGCAAATTTGGCCATATTACAATCGCCACACTTAATAGAAAATTACATTCTTGAATACAACCTCAAACCCAAGTTATTTCCGAAACGTTGGGATGAATACAATCAAAGTTGGAGGAAAGCAGAAAAAGGGGTGATCGGAAGCGTTATGTCCTTTATACGCAATACATTTTCAGATTTAACAGGTAAAAAAATAAATCCTTCAGAGCCAGAAATTTTTAAAGCTATTGAAATGCTGTCAAATAAATTAGATATCAAAAGTAACGATCAAACCAGGCTCATTACTGTAAAACTAAAATGGGAAGACCCAGTTATCGGTGCTGAACTAGTTAATAAACTAATTAACTATGCCAATCAGTTTATTGCTAAAAAAGAACAAAGAAGAATATTACAGGAGATTAACAACATACAAAAACTACTGATTAATGAAGAATTAGCAGTTATGAGAAAGGTTCTATTCAAACATATGGAAACCTTACAAAGCTCACTGTCAATGAGTGATGCCAGTCTGAAGCCTGCTTTCAAAATACTTAGTCGAGCTAAAATCCCAGAAGAAATACTTTTCAAGCTACCAATAATAAAGTTAGTTTTATTGTTTACGCCTAGTATTGTTTTTACTTTGCTAGGACTTTCATACAAACGGCATAAGAAATATTTAATGGATGTCTCTGTTAAATCTTATAATGAATTTTGTGTGAATGATAGCAATAAGAATATTTCTGCTAAACTAAAACAGGAACAATCAATAATGATTAAACATAAAGTTTTCAGGCAACAACAATGATAACATTAAGAACCTTTGCTGATGCCGATCTCGATTTTCTTAAACGAGTTTATGCAGGTTCGCGAGAAAGAGAACTCGGAGTACTGGATTGGGGTAAACAACAAAAAGATGATTTTATCGAGATGCAGTTTAATGCCCAGCATCAGTATTATCAGCAGCATTATAACAAAGCAGAGTATTCGGTAATAACTAAAGACGAGGTTGATGTCGGCCGTCTTTACCTGGATCGGGGAGATGATGAAATCAGGATTGTAGATATCGCTTTGTTGCCGGAACATTGCAATCAGGGAACAGGTAGTTATCTGCTTGGTAAAATATTTGATGAGGCCAGAGAGAGAAAACTACCAGTACGAATTCACGTGGAAAAATTTAACCCTGCGCGCCGACTATACAGCAGGTTGGGGTTCAAGTCGGTTGAGGACGGCGATGTTTATTTGTTGATGGAGTGGAATGGTTGAAATAAATTAAAAGCGATATTATCAACAGGCTGTAGAGGTTCATATCTCTACATTTTATTATTACCTCTTGTTATCGGAGGAAATCCAATTTGCTGGAGAAACAGGTTTCTTTAGACAAGTATTTATTAGCTGAGCAAATCAAGTTGAATAATCCTGCTTAACCATTCACTTTGACGTCAATGACCAGATGGACCCGATCTGATTTTCCGTAATTCTCAACAGAAGTTTGAAGCGATCATTCATAGTTTGTTAACAACATGCATAAAGAGAGAACGTCAACACAAACATAGAAAATTCTCTGAACAATCAAGCTACTTCAATTTATGAATATAGACCAAATAAAAACTATTACTTCACCAAAAACCCTCATCTTACAGAGAAAGATCCGAAACTTTTAAAAAATGGCATCCAATCTTATGTTCAAGAAAAAGCACTGATTAGTCAAAAGATTTAATTTTAACTAGGATCTGTTGACGTTTCAACTTCCAGTCATGACATTATCTCATTTACTGATATTTTTTAATTTTCCATACACCTCTGACTATAAAAGACCATGTAAAACCAAGCAGAAAAGTATTCAAAAAATCCCACGTTGAGATTAGCAGGAAAAATAACGATTGTTTTTTAATTAAAAATTGCTTTTTCAAAATATATAGACTACTAGTAAATGAACTTATAAATATTTTCAGTTATAGAACTATCTCATACTGACTACAGAGGCTATACAATGGAACAATTTAATTATAAAAACCTTCAGTCCATTTTAGGCGAGCCAATTGCGCTTGTGGACAATGAAAAAAATTCAGTAGAATTTAAACTGAGTGAAGTTATTACTGGCAATGGTCATGATGAAGAGCATGAAGTATTCTCGGCAATACTCACTTGCGCTGACAAGCCAGGACTTTCTCAAGGTACTTACCTGTTGTGCCATCAAGTCTTTGGTGAGATATCGCTATTTGTCTGTCCTAACAGTGAAACGGAGTATGAAGTTATTATTAATCAACAGACCGGATAGCGAACCCCTTAATATATCTAACTAGTAAATTCAAGTCTTAAATAACCTCGAATAAGACAATAATATAGATAATAGGAGAACAAAACATGTCGGAACCTTTTATTGGTGAGATCCAGCTGTTTGGTTTTAATTTCGCGCCGCGAAATTGGGCACAATGTAATGGACAGATACTCCCAATTTCTCAAAATCAATCGCTTTATTCGCTCATTGGCACGACATTTGGTGGTGACGGGCGTACAAATTTTGCATTACCAGACATGCGTGGACGTACACCGGCGCATCAAGGTGATGAACTAGTAAGAGGCAGGCCAGGAGGCTTGGAGAGTGTAAAAATCACAACCCAGACCATGGCGTCTCATACTCATGGATTTGAAGCGACTTCTGCCGATGGAACTGCCAATGGTGCAAAAATTGACAGAACCTTTGGGGTTAATGTTGGCGGGGCTAATTTTTATACCAATGCTGCTAATCTGACAGAACTAAACACCGCAAGTGGCTCTAATGTAGGCGGTAGTGAAGCTCATAGTAATATGCAACCCATTCAGGTAGTCAATTTTTGTATTGCCTTGCAGGGTCTTTTCCCTTCCAGAAACTAAGGAGTTATTTATGTCAGAACCATTTATTGGACAGATTAAGCTGGTTGGCTTTAATTTCGCGCCGCGAAGCTGGGCGCAATGCGACGGCCAATTACTTGCCATCAGTCAGAATGATGCTCTTTTTTCACTCTTAGGTAACGTTTATGGCGGAGATGGCAGAACAACCTTTGCTTTACCTGATTTTCGTGGGCGACTGCCAGTTCATACAGGGCAAGGATCCGGTTTGACCAATAGGTCTATGGGACAAAAAATAGGGGCTGAAAAAGTTAACTTAGAGGTTTCCCATATACCTGCTCACAACCACCCAATGCAGGCGTCAGGAAACCCAGCCAGTAGCACTACTCCTGCGGGTAATGTTTTGGCCAACCTTGTACCGTCGCTTTATTATGTAGCGCCCGATGCCAATAATCAAACTGAGTTACTGCCAGGAACAGTCACAAATACTGGCGGAAATACATCTCACACAAACTTAATGCCCTCTATGACGCTTAATTTTGTTATAGCGCTACAAGGCCTATATCCATCGAGAAACTGAGGAAAAAACTATGTCTGAACCTTTTGTAGGCGAAATACGCTTGTTGCCTTACACTTTTGCACCCAGAGGCTGGGCTTATTGTGATGGGCAATTATTACCTATATCTTCAAATACTTCATTATTTTCTCTTCTGGGTACCACCTATGGTGGGGATGGTCGCACCACTTTTGGCCTACCCAATATAAAAGATCGAGCTGCCATGTCAGATGGGCGAGGAACTGGCCTGAGTAGCTATCGACTAGGCCAGAGTGTCGGTGCGGCAACAGTCAGCTTGCAGGAAAGTAATTTACCAGCCCATAATCATACCACCAGTGTCGCTCGTCTTACCGGCACAAGTGGGGAACCAAGTGGTAGCTTAATAGCAGGCATTGACAATGATATTATGTTGAAACCCTATGTTAAGGATGCTGGCTCGAAACCAAAAATAGCAATGGCATCCTCAGCTCTAGCAAATTCTGGCGGTAGTCAACCACATGAAAATCGGCAGCCTTATCTAGTGCTCCCGTTTTGTATTGCTCTAATGGGTATTTACCCTTCCAGAAGTTAATCTTATGGATAGAGCACCTAAGACCCTCAGGTATATACCAAGAATCCCAGCTTAAAGTTATAACTTTAAGCTGGGATTCTACTTTTGACTGAGCTATCCTGAATAAATATCGCCCGGTCTAATGTTAACGGACATCTGTTTAATTAAGACGCGAAAGAAAATGATCCTTCATCATCAGGACCAGCTCCACCTTTCGTATTCTCAACCTCCAGGACTGTCAGCTCAGGTTTTCGCCAAATACCTTTGTTTGTGTTGCCGCGTTCATCGACTAATTTTTGCTCTTCTTGTTTCATGATATCCCCTAGTTGAAAAATACAAATACAAATACAGAGTTATTATATAATAATTTTCAAAAATGTAAAAATTTATCAATGTCTTTTTAACCATAATAACAAAGATATACGCCTCAATAAACTTTTTTGCTTTAATAATACAGACTTATCAAGCCTGGCAGAAATCAATGTAAGATAGTCTAGGAGTTTATTACCAGAGATATAGGATTGTACCATTGCATCGTCTTTGGTACTTAATATAAATTTATGGAGGTTTTTTCTTTCGTTTAAAATTCGTTGAAACGTTGTAGGAATAGTTGCCCCGCTTTTGTCATGTCGTAATCGAATCATATTGGGCAAAATTCCGTCCATAGCTTTACGTATCATATTCCGCCGTACGCCTTTAGTAATTTTGAGCTGGAAAGGCAGCGCTATGCAGAACTGCAAAAGCTTGATATCTAATAAAGGGTAGCGATAATCTACTCCATAAGAAGCGGCTCCAACCGCCGAATCTTCTAATCGATATAATACATGAGGAGAATAAATCACATCATATTCACGTTGCTTTATATTACCATTGTTTTTCCTTGTGGGGTTATTGTAATAACGTTTCGGGTATCCGTACTTTTCAGCAAATTTTCCATTTAATCCAACTTGCTTCAAGCGAGCCGACCAACTTTTTTCAAATTCTCTTTGTCTAACTCCTTTTACTCCTAATTTAAATCTCGCAATAGAACAAACTAATGTTTTAAAACATTGTTGCCAGTTGTCTGTTAATGAAGCCGTTAATTTAACTAATTGCCCCCATTGTCCATTGTCAATTAGTTCTTCATCCCAGCCACTACCAGAAGAAGTCACCAACTGATCGCCACCGAATCCCGATAATAAACATCGCCGAGAATTTTCTTTAAGCTGTAGAAACAACTCATCACCCAGTTGACTTAAATCGTTTCTAATAGGTCCAGAGTGAACTTTAACCGAATAGTCAAGTGCATCGATTATACCTAATCCTTCGCTAGTCACAGTGTGATGTGTGATATTGATATGTCGCTTAGTTAATACATCCATGTATTCTTTTTCATCTTGATAAGGAAAAATTTTTCCCTTGTCTTCTTCACGCATCACATGGGAATAAGCATGAATAGATTCTTGTTCTAACAGTATTGCTGCAACAGAAGTAATTGAGGTTGAATCTAATCCACCGCTAAGCTCACATGCAGGTTCGCCGTAAGTCCTTAATCGACATTGTACCGACTCAAATAATAATGATTTAAACTCGGCAATATACTCAGTCTCGGACAACATGGAATGTTGATAATTTAAATCAAGCTGCCAGTATTGTTTAAGAGTTTGTCTCCTGTTATGTAACTGCAACCAATGAGCTGGCGGAAAAGACTCTATACTCTGATAAAGTGTCGAATGGTAATCGACTTTAGTTATCGTTAATAAGTCTGCCAACCACTGTTCATCAGTTTGCTCACTAACCCAGGGCAATGACAATAAAGCCGCTTTATTGGATGCAAATGCAAAATAATTGTTATTAGATGCAATAAATAACGGCCTTACGCCCAATTGATCGCGAATGATAAAAAGTTCATGCTTTTTCGTATCGTAAAAGACAAGACTAAAATCACCTAGTAGGTATTGACCAAGCTCAGTGTTATATTTTTGAAACGCCGATAATAGTAACCATTCATCGGTGGTTTTATCTGTCAAAGGTAAGCCTATTAATTTGGCCAGTTCACTTCTATTGTCTAAACGGCCATCAAAAACAAGAGTGATTGATGAATCAAGTTGGGTGTAAGGTTGTTCTGCGAGCGGAGATTGAGGCGTGTTAAACCATTGCAAACAAGAAAGAAAACAGGCTCCTTTATTGATGCTTGACTCCCTGTCTCTTGGCCATAAATCACAGGGTGTCGACATGAGTTTTACCCAATCTGCCGGAATGTCATGACCATGCTTATCAAATACACCAAAAATAGTACTCATAGGTTATCGCACGCTCTATTCGAATCAGCAAGTTCATTGAGCTTGTCGTATTCTTTTAACAATATCTTTAATATTGGCTCATTGGTCTGGCTAAATTGCGCTAGTACTTCTTGGGCAATTGGTTTATAAGATCTCTCTTTCCACTCGCCATTTTTTGAATCCCAGGTATCACACCAGGAGAATTTTTCTTTAAGTTTACCAAAAGAAAAATGCTCTATAATTTGACCAAATCGTCTCTTGATATCGGCATAGTCGCAATATTGAACTCCTTGGGATACCGCAACATAAATTTCATCCAAAGACCGGAGATAAATTTTGCCTGCACGTAAGACTAGTTTATCAACTTGTAATTCAAGCTCGGATGAAAAGCCAGGTAGATCTTTATAGCATCTATCTTCTGTTATAAAACCAGGTGGCTTTCGTACCAGTGATTCAACAACTGATTTTGGCTCCCTGCACAAAAAGAGTGTTTTCGAATCTGGAAAATCGCGATTGACTCGTTCTCTATGAATTAATGTAGTGCTGGTTAATTTCACAATTAATTGTTTGTTCTCATATTGTGCCCACTGATTCCAGCAAAATAATGTTTTTTGTGCCACATCGCTTTGTAAACCAGGACTGATTACGCTGCCATCCTTATATATTGAGGTAAAGAATGAAGGTTCTCCCAGGACAATAAATTTTCCCATAGCTTTTAAATTTTGACTTAGCAGCGTAGATCCACATCTGGAAATATGAAATATAAAACCGATAGTATCAAGCTCTGATTGTCTGATTTGTGTCTCAGCTAACCATTTACTTAATGGTAATATTTTTTGAGGATTGGCATTATCCGGTAGTGCTTTTAGTGAGGCACTAATAAAGCCATAATTAAAATTAATTGTTGCAGGATCAACCAGATGTACCAGCAAATGAGGCCCTGCTTTTACAAATTTTATCGGCACCCATAAATGTGGATTGACCATATTAATTACCGTCCTCCATAAAACGTATATGCCCAGCTACCGCCATCCTACCATCATCAAAATTACCAGAGGGCAAAGTAGTCGGTGATACCGTATGGTAATAGCAGCTTGGCATTAGGACAAATCTATTATGTTTTGCTTCAATTTTTGTGAATGAACCGTCTTTATAAGACTGATTTTCAATATCAGTATCAAATGCAAATAAGTCACCGCCATCAAATTGTATTGGTTGTCGGTGAAAATAATATAACCATGATATAACACGCCCAGATTCACCAAATAAAGCGGTGTTATCTGCATGAGTTCTGAAAAAGCCACCATCAACATGATTGGTTATTTTAATCTCAATTTTTGATATTTTAAATGATGAAATCTCAAGAATTTTGCAAAACGAGTCAAAGTTATCATACAAAAAATTTACAAATAAGGATTTGTGCTGTTCGAGGTCGTCAAGCACCATGGTAGCGCGCTTATCGGGTGCGTAATACGGGTTATTTGAATCGATGTTAGCTTCCCTGAACTTATCTTTATTATCCAATGTATACCTATAAAGAGCGTTGATAAGATCAGGAGTCAGAAAATCATCCACAATAATTAGCGGTACGGTCGAATACCCTGCATCAATTTGCCACGATTTGAAATGCAAAACATTTAAAGCGCCGCCAGTTAGTTTTTCATTGGGGCTGTTCAGTTTGACAGGCTTATTAACCATTCCCAATTGTTTATAGACAGCACAAGTTGCTTTTAATTGGCCTGATTTTCGCAATAAGTTAGCTTTCAACTTGAGCAATTGCTCATTATTTTTATTTGTCTCTAACCTTTTGTTTAGCGAGTCAATTAGCGCATTATTTATAATAACGTTACTCAATTTGTCTAATTTATCATATTGTTCTCTAATTTGTTTATCCATGCTACAAACTCTAGAATCGTTAGTATATTTTCAATGAAAATTGATCAGTTTTTCACTATTTAGCTTTTCTATAAAAGTCAAAACATCGTTTTCGCAAACCGTTCTTTCTACGGAAAATAGTTGTTGCATTTTATCTACAATTTTTGAAATAGTACCTGGATGCTCGAGTAGACCCCAAATTGCAGACGCTTGTTTGTTCAAATTAATATACTTTCCTGTGTCAATAGACATCAGTACCATTTCACTATCAACAGTACAATCGAGAATATTGTCTTTGCGTGATATTCTTACATCAAGTGAGAGTTTATTTTTCAATTTTATTTTCTCATTAATTTTACGGATTTAATAGAAGCTGCTTAACCTTGTCCAAACTGTTTTTAATTTCAGGCCTTTCCAACTTGACGATTGGAACCAAACCTATTAATTTAGCACACCACTTAAAGTTTTCATGAAGTTGATCAAGATTTAAAAACTTCTTTTTATACGTATATTTTTTTAGAAAAAATATTTTTTCAACAGGCTTTAAAGTTAGTTTTCGTGGACTATCGATAGTACTTTTTTCTAATACGACAACTTTTGATATTTTGCACGGCTCGCTATAAAATTGTTTTTGTAGTGGATAAGCAAATTTATCAAGCCCTTCTCTTACCCGTTTCAAGCCATTTGTTTTTATATTCAATTTTCTTGCCGTGTCAGCCCAAACTTTACTTTGTGGGTAAGCGGGCATTACCCATGCATCTTTATTTTTAAAGTCAATAACAGCAAGATCATCGCTAATAAGTTGATATCCATGTTGAATAAGCTGGTTGGCCGCTGTTGACTTGCCTGCGCCTGAGCGTCCACAAATAATAATAGCATCGGTACCATTACTCAAGGCGCTCGCATGTAAAGTCAAACGGTTTCGTTGATGCTGTGCGGCACCGAGGGCGCTGCCCAATAAAAAAAGCCGTATCAGGTGTGATGGGGTCGATGATACGGCCGGACAGATAGTAATTTTACAGCCATTTTCAACAAGGAAATTAGCAACATCTTTCACTTTAAAAAGCAGTTGCGTTGAATTTATTTGTCTATTTTCTTCTTGTCTCTCTATATATTGTAGATTTTTGGGAACGTTGCCGATGAAGACTGTTATATCAGCATTTTGAGCGTCAATTGAAATGAGTTCTGGGCATTCGATTTGAGATGCAAGAACTAAGTTAAAAATTTTGTAAAAATGGAAATCTAATTGTTTCAGCATTGGGCAAACAACCATTTTTTATAGTATTAAACTAGTGTCTGTTGATCTTTCATCATAAGCTATCACGTTCTTTTCCTCAACAACTTACATTATTTTGAGATATCACAGAGACAGTAAAGTTTTTTTGTTTTAACGGTCCAATTACTTAACTACCAACTTAGTGTAGCCTCTTTTTATCAAGAGCGCTTGTTGTTTCATTTAAAATCAGAACAATGGGGTCTCAGCCATTTTATATTAAACAAGAATTTGTCCTCGCATTATGAAAAAATTTAATGATGATAAACTTTACCAATGTCAGAAAAAAACGATGTTATTAAACGATGAACAGCACAAACAGCTATACGGCGTTTCTGGCACTTGGCGTTTGATGACCTGGTTGTTAACTTGCGGTCAGCTTTTTTCCATGCGCTTCAGCTTTCTTATCCCTCTCCTTAACAAGCATTTTTTTACCGTTTATTCCCAACTCTATACACTTGTCAGCATGAGCAATGGTCGTTTCCCGATGGGCAATAATGAGAATCGTTAATTTTCCTTGTAACTGCTCCAGCGCTAACTGAATTTTTTGTTCGTTTTCATGATCCAGGGCACTAGTCGCTTCATCCAGTATTAACAGCTGTGGTTCTGCCAACAAAGCCCTGGCCAGAGCCAGTCGTTGTCGCTCACCGCCCGAGAGACGAATACCCCGGTCACCAATCACAGTATCCAGCCCAAGTGGAAGCCGCATCACAAAATCTTCGGCGGCTGTCAGTTTAAGTACTCGCCACAAGTCATCGTCGGCTACTGGTTTAGAAGATACCCAACTGAGGTTAGCCCTCACGGAATCGTGAAACAGGTAAACCTCTTGAGTCACATAAGCCACCTGCTGGCGCCAGGCCAAACGATTTTCACCTTCCAGGGCAATGTCATCGCAATAAAGAGTTCCTCTATCGGGTTCAAGCAACCCAGCAATCAGGTCAACCAAAGTTGATTTGCCCACGCCGGAATGCCCCACTAAAGCAACCGTCTGGTTTTTATCGATCTGCACTGACAGGTTTTCGAAAACCGGTTGAACTTTATCAGGGTAGCGATAACAAATACCTTCCAGCCGTATCTCTCGCGTCAATATCGGGCAAGGCATCTGTGGATCCACCGGTTCCTTCGCCTCGTCACAGGCTCGCATCATCTCGCTAACATCATTAAATGCCGGCACTTTATGTAATAGCTGTTGATAGGTCCTTTGCAACCCGGATATTTGCGGCAATAGGCGAGAAAAAAACACCAGTAACAACAAAATTGTCGCCAGCGGGATCGCTAATACAGCCTGTGCCACATAAAAAAACAGACTAAAGGCAATCACCGCTCCAACCATATAAACCCATTGTGTCGTCGCAGTCATACGACTAAATTTAACCTGTTGTGCTTCCAGCGCTTCGCTTACCTGTTGCATCTGGTTGGCATGATAGCTTTCACTGGCGTAACTTTTAATCATTTTAAGGCTACCCAATTGCTCAGTCAGCATTTGAAAAATCAACTTATAGCTCATCAGTTGGGTTTTACCCGAGCCGTAAATGATACGGTTAAACGGAAGCAGTAACGTCAACAATACCGCCGCACAACCAACAGCCAGTAGTGTCATTTTCCATGACAAAAGAAAGGCGAGTCCCACCATCACCAGGGTAAGCAATAACTGGCTCAAAAAAGAGAGCATCAGATTTGAGGCGTGACCAATCGATTGCACTTGTCCCGATAAGCAATGGGTAAAATCTGACATTTTATTCTGCACAATAAATTGCCAGCGGCTATGTAATAGGCTTCGATAAAGTTTATCGCGAAGAAAGCCGATGTAACCTTGCTGTACGGAGGTAGACATCACCGTTAACTGGTAACGGAGTGACGCGAAGATACTCACGATCAGCACGTAACTGAACAACACATTGACCAGGTTAACCTCAAGCCCCAGGGCTTCAAATGCACGGTTGGCGGTATCGGAGAGTCCAACGCTGGTTGAGCCGTCTCCATTACTGAACCCAACATCAAACCCAACGATTTGCAACAGCGGTATGATAAACAACAAACCCACACCAGCAGTCACGCCCTGAATAAGCATTAGCGCAAAAATAAGTGATTGTTGCTTTGGTGCAAAGCGGTAAAAATCTTTAAAGGCTTTCCACAGGCGAGCGGTGTGTGTTTCATTCATATTGATTCAAAACCGATGGGCTAACAAAGGAACTGACAATACAATAAGTCTGATGCCCTTGCCGGCCTGTGATAATCCAAGGCCCCACCTTAACCCAGGCATGGGCATTTATGGTTTCCTCAAGATCACCGGGCATTCTCGCGCCCAGGTACATAACATAGGGTATGCCATAAAAACCCAGCAGTGTTCTCGCCATAATCGCCTGAACCAGACATTGGGATTCCCAAGGAGTGTAACAGGCAACCAGCTCAGTTACCCGACCAATCCGCCATGCCAGCATGCGCTGCTGCTCTGAAACTAAAGGAGAAAGTTCATAGTTTTGATTATGTTGGCCCAAATGACGTGCCAGCAGGCGAAAAGGCAGTGTCAAAATAGCCGCCCTGACTAATCCGCTAAAGGGATATAACATCACCAGCCACAATTTTTCACGCATTGGCAAACGCCAAGCGCTTTGTATTTTTCTGACGATTCGATAAATAAGCTTCATTGATCAGGCAGTTAATTCGATCACATTATTTTCGACCATGTCATTTAAAAACTTAACCACATCACACTGGCATTGCGATTCACTAACATCGTATTCGTTTGATAGCTGGTCACAGATGGATTTAACAGACAGTGGTGTTTCGATTATCTCCCAAATCCGGCTGGCGATGGCATCCAGACCATAATATCCCCCATTTTCAATACTCATCATGACGGTTTCGCCATCGATTTTTGCCTGCACCATGCCTTCGTTACGATGAATTGTGGTATCACAAGTAATTGTTGTGCTCATGGATACTCCTTGTTTTAGTATTGTCAATATTCCTATTATCCTCTCTTGACGGTTTCTTTTCCACACAGAATCCTTCAACTAAAATCATATGAAAATGTTGATGACTTGCTCATTCTTCTCTCGACTTAATAGACTTAATTCCCTAGAGTTTTAGTTTCTTGGCTGCATCAATGGTATCATTTCAGCCAAATAAGTCGTTTGTTTATCTCCCAAAGCGGATATCAAACTTATAACCATTTAAATTGCATTGATATTTCTTTCTCGCTTAGTAAATTCAGTTTGAACTGTTATTTGATCATGATTTGGGCTTCATTTCTGTTTCTTAAGATCCTACCTATGACATCCCTGTAGGCAAAGCTTCCGCGTCCTGCTCACGCTCCTTACCTACATCCCTGTAGGCAACCATTTTAAAAAAAGACTCCTTTTATTAGTTAATCGGGTGAATTTTAAAGTTACGTTGAACCGTTACAGTTTCAATACCTTTTTCACAAAAGGGATTGTCACCTTCCGCTGCTGTGCTAACGACTGGGTATCCAATAAATCAATAATGTTTGTCAGTGCTTTCACGCCCCGTGAGGCTCTGGCCAAAATAAAATGTGCTACCTCTGTACTAATTTCCAATCCACGATGTTCCGCACTTGAAATCACAAATCCAACTCGCTGTTGATCTGTTAAGGCTTCAAGTTTATATATTTCCATTGAGCCAAATCGAGACTTCAAATCAGCTAAATGCACTTTGAGGTTTTTGGGTGAATATTCGGCAAAAACAATAAACTGGCGATGATTATTCTTAAGATTGTTGAATAGATTAAACAAGGATTGTTGCCAAGCTCCATTGTGAATTACTGGCTGTAAAGAATCTATACAGACAATATCAGCAAACTCCAACCCCTCTAAAACTTCAGGTTCCAGGGCCGGGTTATCAAGCGGAAAATACGCGGCGGTTAAATCGTTTTCCGAATAGAGGCGGCAAACGGCTTGAGCAAGGTGCGATTTACCTACCTCGGAGCCTCCCCAGATAAAAATAAAGTCATCCGTTGAATGGGGCAATTCGGTTATTTTTTGTACTAGTTGGAGATTATTTCCTGGATAAAAATTATCTAGCCTTGCAGACCCATCCAGTTGAATGTCCAGAGGCAATTGCAACATTTTTATTTCTCTGCTTGATCAGTTGATTTTCGCGCAGAAATGTATTTACTTCCCCAGACATAGCTATAATGAAGGCTGCTGATGATAACGGTTAAATAGACCATTACGACTAAAACGTTAATTAGTTGATCGGGAATATTCATATAGGCCAAAGACACTAAAATGAGAGTGACCATTAAAATTTGTGCGAAAGTATTAAGTTTAGAAATAAAACTGGGCTGCATATTAAACGGGCCAATTTGTTTATAATAAACATAAGCGCCCGCAATAATATAAATGTCTCTCACCGCAACGCAGCTAAACAGCAGCACACTAATTTTTTGATTTAAAGTCAAGATACCCATGGTGATAACCAATAACGCTTTATCGGCGATTGGATCAAGAATACTACCGAAGCGACTAACCCAGTTAAACTTTTTAGCCAGATAGCCGTCCAAAGCATCTGAAAATCCCGCGATAAAAAATATGAGCAAAGCTGATTGATAGCTCTCTGCAACCAGGTAATAGGACAACGGAATTAATAAGATGAGTCTAATAGAAGTAATAATATTTGGCAGTTGTGTCCAGTTCATCCAAGCCACCGATAATACAAAGTTTGAAGATTTGACAATTCAACATTATCAATGACATCGGGCTCTTGATTGGTCAATATTTGTGCATCAATGTTGTCGCTACTCTCCGATGGTAGCGACACCGAATTATCATTTTGCAACTCACGGTTTTCAACCGGTAGAATTTGTGGATCCGTGGTTTGCTCAGCAACATTAATTGTTTGCGCGCTTTCATCGAATTGCAATTGTTGACTCAATCCGATACCTTCGATAAGCGATTTAATTTGCCCCAGCAAGGTTAATTTAAAAACAACATTATGCTGGTCTATTTTGACCACATCGATTCTTTTAATGGCGGACAAAGCGCCTAAATAATCTTCTGCGGCCTTAAATTCTTTAAAATTGTTGATATCAGAAAC
>CAZOBX010000043.1:22076-30031 GCA_964578045.1 uncultured Kangiella sp.
CTCTTCTACTACGCAATACTTTTTGCATAATAACCCGGCTAATTTATCGACCATTTGTGCAATGACTTGCTCGGGCTGCTCGGCGAAAACATCAAAACTAGCTTGAATATCTTGGTTAAGATAGCTGAATTCACCACTCCACTGCTCTCCATCTTTTTTTACACGCCCTAATATAACTGAGTCAGCCGAATATCTTTGCGAGGCTTGTAATATTGTCGAAGGAAATCTTCCCCAAATATCACTGATAGAAACAATCAGTTCATCTTCTAAATCCATTAACGGAGATATCACCGGCAGTCCTCGTCGAATGGCATTTTCTTTAATACTTTTGGTCAAATTTTGGCTTTCCGAGACTTGAGCTATATCGCCGGCATCCAGCGAGATTTCTATATCTGCCTGATCTTTTAGAATATGCCGTTTGAAGCCTTCTTCCACCGCAATCCATAAAATAGTTACTGGTCTGTTTGCCCCCCAAAGAGGCATTTTTGAATCCCTTATGATGTTATCTATTAATCGCGGTTCAAAATGGAGAGAGACTATGTAGGGAAGTTCACCTTCTTTATCTTGCTGGCGGGAATATTCGAAACTTTGTAGATAACTGGTTACTTTACTATAGGCCTGTTGGACCTCATAACTTTGTAGAATCGACTGAGAACCACTTTTACGGATCAATATCTCCTTAAATCCAGCTAATGTTGCTTTCCATCTAGCTGTTTTACTTTGCTCAGCAACTGGCCATTTGACTAAATAGAGGTCGCTCACTTCTACAGCCTTAGCGGCGCCTATAGATAACACAACACCAATGAAGCAATAAAATATCAAGGTTTTTAAGGTATACATCTATGTCTATAACAAAGGGTTATTAAGTGTAGGTAAATGATAATCTAACTCCGATGGCTAACCAACTAGAAAATAGGCATAATTTGGATATTTGAGACCGTTGTTTCACATTAAGTCCTTAAAACGCCTGTTTACTCAATCTAATATTTGGATACGAAACAAAGAAAAGAACAAATGGATAACAAAATGGGAATTTCTTAGCCCTTGAATGAATCAATTTTTTGATTCTTGCAATTGATTAAATATAGCGATTGAACAGTCTAAACCAGGATGTCTGATCGAATATAGCATACTGAACTAAACCGGACAGGACAATCAAATATCGGCAATTGAATTAAAAGGTTTGAGGTTGCTATATAGCCAGATTGCAAAGAAAGTCTCACTTTGCACTGATCAAATCATCGGAATATAACATTTTGCCATTTTTATCGATGATGATTGCCGAAACATCTGGCATATCATTAACTAGCGCTAATCCCTTAACCGGCCCCAATACAAAAATACTTGTCGATAACGCATCGGCAATTACCGAGGTCTCAGCCAATATGGTAACACTTTGTGAATTTCTGACCGAATCCCCAGTTAGTGGATCGATAATATGATGATAGCGTATACCATCTTCAATAAAGAATCGTTCGTAGTCTCCCGATGTTGAAATAGCAACTTGCTCTAACGGCAAATTAACGATTAATTTGCCTTCTTCCCTAGGATGTCGAATGCCGATATACCAAAGACGATCGTTCTTTTTTCCGATAACACGACTATCTCCTCCAGCATTGACAAAAGCATTTTTGATACCATGATTGATTAAAATATCAATGCAGCGATCAACCGCATGGCCTTTGGCGATACCACCGAGATCGATTCTTATTTTGGAGCTATCAAACTTGACTGTTTTTTTAGACTTATCTAGTCGGATACTTTGATAATTTATTTGAGCGGTTAAATTTTTCTTTTGTGATTCATTGGGCCTTTTGTGTGCTCGATAGTCGTATAAATAACCAACACTTGAAAAGCTAATATCAAACGCACCTTGGGTTAATTTAGAATAATACTCCGATTTTTCCAACAAACTAAATAGCTCAGCAGAAATTGTCACAGGGTGACCACTCGCTTGTTGATTGATCTTAGATAATTCGCTGTCGGGCTTAAACGGACTCATTAAACGATCTATTCGATGCATTTCAGCTACAACTAATTTAATTAACCTCTTTGCCAATTGTTGGTCATCGGATTCAAACTCAACCTTAGCTTGAGTACCCATCACCTCAAATTGTTTCTGGTGCCATTTAGCAACACATGAAAAGCTCATAAACAACAGGCTAAAAGTTAAGGCTCTACTTATAAAGGATAATAAACTCATTAGCAGTAATCGTCCAAAGGGAAAATAAATAATGATATTCTGGCTGGAGATCTTGTTTTAATACTTAGGATGAGCTTGCGACTTCATCCCAAATATTAACTAGGAAAAAATGCGATTTGATAAGTATCATCCCAAATAGCAACATTTTGTGCACCAAAATTGATTCTTTTGATCTTGGAGATAATTCTTTTAAGCAACGCCTGGTCATCAATTTCACTGGAATTAATGCTGCATTTGGTCACTTTGCCATTAGCAGCAATGACCAGATTAAAGACGACTCGACCTTGTAACGCCGGATTTTTTCTCAACGCCCTATGATATAAAGCAAATATAGCAGGCTTGTTTTTCTCAAAATTAAGCTGAATATTTTCATCACTACGCTTTTGTGTCCCGTCTCTGTTCTTTCTTTTAGTGTTAGCAACAGCATCACCGATATCACTGGTTACTTTAGTCGCATTTTGACCTTTTAATGCCCCTACTCCAGATGATCGACTTGCAGACGCAACTTTGATACCGCCGCTTCCTTGAGTGGCTTTTTTTGTAATGAGTGAACGGGTCACTTCCGCAGCTTTGCCAGTATCGTTACTTAACGATTGATTATCTTTTAAATCATCAATATCGTCCATATCTCTTAAGTCTGCGAGCGCATCAAAGACTGCGATATGTTTTTTGGCCACCTCTTTGGCAGTTTTCTTTTCTTCCGGCTTAGGTTCTTCTTTAATTTTTTCTGGCTCTTTTTCCGGTTCCTTTTCGGGCTCTTTTTCTTTTTCTGGCTCAGGTGGTGGTGGTGGCTCTACGATCTTTTTTTGTTCTAATACCATTTTGACCAATCTTGGCGGGATGGTGGTTTGTTTCGTTCTGTCGAGTTCTTTAACGGTCAAAAACGGTACAATACTAGTAATTAATATCGCAACGACAATGCTGGAAAGCAGCACTTTTAGAAAACGATTCGATTCCTCAGGATTCTTTTCCCAGGGCAATACAGGATCAAATGTCATATTCGGGTAATTTGCCATTGAATTATCGGTTACTCTTCGCTACTTTTCTGTGAATCCGATCGCTTCATGACAGCCATGGATATATTGGTGTAATTAGCTTCACTTAATGTTGCCAATATTTTTCTTAATAATTTATAAGGAATATTTTTATCCCCCATTATCGTAACGTCCAATCCTTCTTCTTCCGCATTTTCTTTAAGACTACTTAAGGACTGGATCTTCATTTCCTCGAGTAGTGGTTGAATTAAATTGCCTTCGACATTAATTATTTCATTAACCGTCGCAATCAGACGTCCCTGAACTAATACTTGATCATTATTCACCAAAATCACTACGGTCTCTTCTGGCAACTGCTGGGCTGAGGATGTTGGCAATTTAACCGCTTTACTACTGGGCAATTGCGTCACAGATGAGGAATTAACCAACAGGAAAAATACCAGAATGGTAAAAATATCCATCAACGAAACCAGGTTGAGTCCGCTACCGCCAAAGCGTTTATGATGGCGCTCCATACGAACAGCCTTGTAGGACATCTTCATGGTTTTGCCTCCACTTTGACTTTAGGATCGGGGGGAGCATCACCCATTGAAATATTTGGGAACAATTCACCGTGAATCTGGTTACCTTTTTCATCAAGTTCCTTTTCATCTCTTACAATCAACCGGACCGCATCCATCGTTTGGATCAACGCGTCATAGGGTGTATCCATTTCCATTAGCAAGGTAATCCCGGTATCGGTATTAAACTCGGGATGAGACTTTACTTGCTGTAAGTAACTATTTAAAGCGAGGTAGTCGTAACCTTCTTCGGTATTTTGAATGCTTTTTAACAATCCGGAGTTTCTTTCTAACACATCAAATCGAGTCGCTCTGATAATCACTTCGAGAGCCTTAGGTGGCTCCTCTTCCATCGGTATACTCTCAGATACACCCGTTGGTAAGTTCATATTCAAGATAGAAACCTGGGAAAATACAGCTGTCATAAGAAGAAACGGTACCAATACAACCATTAAATTCATAAAAGCGGTTATATTCAGTTCTGCATTAGTTTCTTTAAATTTTTTCGATTTATTTCGATACATTGTCTAGTCACTGAAAGCGTTAATTACTTGGTCGCTTAATAATTTTGCGACCTTGCCTAACGAAGAGTCGTAGCAAACAGCCAAACCCTTCACTCACTCATTTACTTTGGTTTTGGTGCAACCGGCTTCTTTACTGCCATTCTCGCAGCAGCAGGTTTGGCGGCTTCATGTGGTCTTGCCGCACGAATCAAGTTGACAAATTTGACTGAGGCCATTTCTATGCTATCGACTATTTCAGTCGTTTTAGTTTGCAAAAAAGTAAACATTAATAATAAGGGGATTGCCGCCATCAGACCAAATGCTGTGGTATTCATCGCAACAGATATACTGGCAGACAATAAGTTGGCTTTTTCTGACGGATCGACATTTGCGACCGCAGTAAAAGCGGTAATCAAACCCATGATTGTTCCTAGCAGTCCTAATAATGTTGCGATATTGGCAAAAGTCGCCAGATAAGGCGTTCTTTTTTCCAATCGCGGTAGGATCTCCATCATTCCTTCTTCCATTGCCATTTCTAAATCATCATGACGACGGCCATCTCCCACCTTTGACAATCCATAGGCCAGAATTCGGCCAATTGCAGAATTTGAATTGGTGGCATATTCAAGAGCCTGCCTGAAATTGCCCTGATTTAAAATAGGAAGCAGTCGATTCCAGGCGCCACGATTTTTGTTTTTCATAATACTCAGGTAGATAAACCGTTCGATTGCGATGGCCAGACCAATCGCGAAAACAAACAATATAATGTACATAAACGTTCCACCGTCTTGCATAAAACTGACGATCGTATCCCAGGTACCTAATTCGGTTGAATTTGTTGCTTCAGATGCCATGGTTATCCCCTAGTGGCTGATTGATTCATGAGATGTTAACAGACAGACAGGCAAACATCATTGAGTTGTTAAAAAAGAAATTATAGCTGGTTTTAATAAAAATTAAAGCTGTACTGGTTCACAAACTATTTAAACTGTTGATAATTGGTAGAAAAGTTGAAATTACTCTTTATCTTCGAGATCCGTAAGTTGCTCGAAAAAGAACACTTCTTTATCGTAGACGTCAGGATCAACGGTGGAATAAATTTCATCCATTAACCGAGTGACCTCCGGCGGTGTCACATCATTTGAACTTTCTTTCCAGGGAATAATATATAAAATATTCGGCGCCTCTTTGTTGCCGGATACATTCATTCCCAGAACTGTTTCTTCAATTTCTGCCGATTGAACTCGGATTACGCTACTGACATAAATAGATAGTATTAAAACGATACTTATTATACTATTTTGCTTCATTTCTGTTCTGCCTTTATTCGCCTTTCTAATTCCAAAATCCAATTAGCAACTGTTTTATCCTTATTATCCACTAGTTTCATATATTCTCTGTACTGAATAAGCGCAAAAGAGAGCTCTCCCATATAGATATCGGCCAAAACGCCCAAATTTAAATGAGAATTGGGATAAGGTGGATATACCTTTATCGCAGCCAGATAAACCTCTCTTGATTCTTCAAACTTTCCCATCTCCCTCAGGACGATGCCTTTCAAATTAAGCGAATAATAATTACGCTCATTATTCTTAAGGCTTAGATCCACCGCCGTTATCGCTTGCTGTAACTTGCCCTGATTCAAATAAATCCGAGCCTTTTGGTAATCCGGTCCTGATAGTTGTGGATATTTCTTTTGAATTCCATGCAATAAATTGAGTGCAACAGAATACTTTTTTGCGTTGTTCAAGCTGGCGACATCTTTGTAAGCCCGTTTGATTTCAGCATTAATTTGTATATCAGCCATCGGATCGACACCCTGAAAAGAGCCTTCAGTTTGGCCATCGCTCATCATTTGAGTTTCTTCAGCTGATCGACTACCTTTGTTTAAGTTGCTATTTTCAACCTGCTTGTCAACCGCCTGCAAGTCATCTCTCGAGTCATCGGTCAGGGTACTACAAGACGACAGCAACAACGTATATATCAAGCAAATAACAAGCCTTGTCAGGTTAGCTTTAAAAGGAAACATTTTCCATCGCCTCTATTTTCTCTCGCTTGTTATACTGAGCTGGTTTGAGTAGCGCCAAAGCTTGAATGCTATCTTTTACCGCCTGATTATAGACGTTGTCTTTGGTCCTGGCAGCATTAATTTCAAATAAGTTAATCGCCTTATCCTCAAATGGAATGGCTTGGTCTTCGAGTAAAAACCCGTATTCTTCCATTTCATCTTCACTCAATCCTTTTGGTCTCTGCGAATCCATCAAATCCTTGGATAATATTTGATAGATTAGTCCAATTTTATGAGTTGATGCAGAGGTGTATTGGGCTACCTGATAACTTGCCACCGCTTCATAGGCCTTTAGCGCATTTCTCATGGCTTTCTTTTTCTTTTTTAATGAGCGTCCCAAGGGTAATTTAAGTTTGATTTTTTTATAGGTGCTAAACAACGGTTCGGTCAAAATATATTTTGATTCGGCCGCCAGAAAATTGGTTCTGGTATTGTTACTGCTTTTATTTTTGGCATAAAACTGAACGATTTTTTGACGCCAGAACATGACCTTATCCGATTCGCCCCTCTGTTGATATAAACCTACCAGATTACTTCTTCCTTCCTGCGACAATAGATAGGGCTTTGGGTAAGTCCAAACATAATGCTTGAACGCAGCAATGGCTTTAACTTGATCGCCAGATTTTTGATAAAGTTCTGCGACATGCCAATAACCTTCTCTAGCCAGGTTCTTATCGGTATTGTTTGCTGCCAGGGTTTGATATTCTTTGGCCGCTCGATTCCAGTCTTGCTGCTCTTCATATATATAGGCCAATTTTTCGGGAATGCCTTTAGCTAGCTGGTGTTTAGGATATATTTTGCGAAACCCTTCGAACAAACTAGCCGACCGAGCCCATTGCTTGGTTTGCAATAAAATGGTTGCCGCATCATAGTGAGCATTGGTAGCAACTGATGCTTTCGGCTCCAACACACCGACCTTTAAGAATAGCTCAACCGCTTTGGCAAACTGATTACTTTGCTTCGCATGATCTGCTTGTTGGTAAATAGCTTCAGCTCTGCGTTGATGAAAATTGGCAGTCTCGTTTTTGCTTAACTTTACTTTGGAAAAAAGACTGGTAATCGCTGTTTCTGCCTCTGCATATTGTTTTAGGTCAAACAAACCATTGGCGATAATAACAAAAGCCCGATCGATCTGCTTTTTGCTTGGCGGCGCGGCTAAAGTCAAAAGCTGACGGCTGGTCGATATGGCACCCGGTACATCTTTGATGGTCAGTTGCTGCTCTGCCACCCTCGCCATAATACCAGCAGCTTCTTTATCAGAAGGAAAACGCTCGGAAAATGCCAAACCGCTTAATATGACCGGAGTAAGTCTTTCCATCGGCGAGGTCGATTTTGGGTAGATGACCGATTGGTAAGCGACCAGTGCCCGATATCCCGCATCACGCGAATAATTGCCGGGCACATTTTTATAAGCGATGGTATCGAATTCTTTCGCCGCCTGGAGAAATAATTGGCCTTCTGACAATGCTTCCGCCATTGAAAAACGATACTTTGAGTCTATCTTTGGATCTTCAAATACGTTCGCAACAGCCGAGCCGTTGAACGTCACATTATTATTGCTGTCGTCCTCGATGACTATGAGACCAGTATTGTCGCGGAAGGCCGGATTGTCCGCGTATGGCCCTA
>CAZOBX010000044.1:0-29885 GCA_964578045.1 uncultured Kangiella sp.
ATTGCAGCTTACCCGTTTGGGGAAATATGAATAAATTCAAACAATTGACAGCAAACTATTATCTGAGCAAACGACTCCTGACATTGCTGCTTGCATGCTTGCTCATTTCCACAAAGATCTCAGCTTCGTTTAAATTTGACCACTTCACAGTGGATGATGGCTTGTCTCAGGGGACTATTATTGCGTTGTTTCAAGATCAGCAAGGATATATTTGGATGGGCACGGAAGACGGCCTGAATCGATTTGATGGTTACGACTTTGTCACCTATTCGCCCTCTTATCCTGAGCGCAATTTGGTCGGTAGAAAAGTCAATACAATAACCGCAGATCTGCAGGGCAATCTTTGGGTGGGTACCAATAATGGTATTAGCTGGTTACCGGCCAATAGTGAAACTTTTATCCCAATAACCGTTTCGAATTCTACAGCGCTGACCAATAACATTATAAATATTCTATTGGCCTCAAATAGCCATAAAATGTGGATTGGTACCAATGACGGTCTGTTTTATGCGGACCAGAATAATCAAATTCAACGCTTTAAATTAAACTTGAAGCAACAGCCTGCGATTTTATCATTGCTCCAATTCAGTCCGAATAAGTTATGGATAGGTACCATTAAAGGCGTATTTGAGCTGTTGATTTCAACCGGTAATACCCAACTTTTACAGGTCGATATAAATAAGGAAGTTAATCAATCACTTATTGCCAGCAAACTATATCAAGGCAGTCAATCGGGGATCTGGTTAGGCACCAGGGGGAATGGTCTATATCATTATTTAGCTCAAAGGGGTCAGTTTATTCATTACGACAGCACCACTTCACCCGCTTTTCCGGAAAATACTGTTTATGCCATGGCGGAAGATAATAAAGGACGACTGTGGTTAGACTCCGATTCTCACGGCGCTATTCTGTATCATAAAAACGATACATTCGAAATGATTAAACATGATGTTTTAGACCCCAAATCCATTAGTAATAATTCCATTGGCGCCATTTTTAGAGATCGCGAAGGCAATATGTGGGTGGGTACCAACCGAGGTGGAATTAATTTGCATCGGCCAATCACCGAATATTTTTCACATATTAAGGAAAGCGTTTCTTCGGTAAATGGACTTCTCGGAAATGATACCCGAGCATTGGCGGTGGACCATAAGCAACAATTATGGGTCGGCATTGCAGGCCACGGCCTATCGGTTTACAGCCGTTCTTATGGCATCCTTAAACATATTACACCTGCAGAAGGACTTAAGGGGGTGGAGGTTTACACTATTACCGTCGATAATCAGGGATGGATATGGGTCGGTACTGAATCTGCGTTAAACAAAATTGACCCAGACTCACTCACGGTGGTTAAATTTTATGAGCCAAAAAGAGCAGACGGAACACGCCTTGTAATCATTTCTATTGATGATGATAATCAGGGATCTTTATGGTTAACTCATCAATGGCAAGGCGCATCACGGTTTAATAAACACACTGGACAGTCAACCTATTATAACAGTGACAACCGCCAACCATTTACTAGCTACATCTCTGACGTTTTTGTTGATAATAAAAATAACGTCTGGCTCACTGGTGATAAAGGTTTACTGTTATATCGCCCTGAGACAGATAGTTTTGAAAGTTTCCCGTTGAAACCCCATAGAAAAGAGCTGAACAATTTGGATTTTCAATTTAGCGGCCTCTATGGCGATTCTCAAGGAAGGTTGTGGCTGTCAGAAAATAATGGCGTTTACCTGTTTGATATTCAAACACGCCAACAAATACAAATGACCTTGCCGCAATTTTTAACCAATGAGACCATATATGATATTCAACAAGATATTAATGGCAGATTTTGGGCAACTTCCAACAAAGGCCTTGTTACCTTTATTCAGGGACAAACAGATTTTCGTCTTTTTGTTTCCAGTGATGGCATTCAAAGTAATGAATTTAATGCAGGGGCAGCCACAAGTTTTAACAATGGAATGTTGGCATTTGGTGGTATCAATGGCACAACTTACTTTCAACCTGAAGAATTGCCCAGTATAAAAGCGAAACTGACAATTTCCAGCATCGAAGCCCACTCGGTTCAACCTCCGTTCAAATTCACCCGTTTTATAGATACCAGCAGTTCATTTCAATTAACTCACGATTACGCATGGTTTTCTTTGGCTTTTGCCAACCTTTCTTTTGAGCACCCTAAGAAAAATCATTTTGCTTACCGTATTCTTGGGCTCAGTGAAAATTGGGTGGACATTGGCAATACCAATAAGATCACCATACCCAGTTTACCTTCCGGAAATTATCAGTTTGAACTCGCTATAAAAGATCAAAACCACAATTGGAATCCAACTGGGGCCGGCCTGGAGATCAAGGTATTATATCCGTGGTATCAAACGCCGGTAGCTTATGTTTGCTACGCTATATTATTTTTAAGTGGGATCTACAGCTTATACCTGATTAAATCATTGAGAATAAGAAAACATTCAGAAATTCTCAGAAAAGAAGTCAAGCAAAGAACCCAGACCATTGTCGCCAAAAATATTGAGATAAACAAACATGCGCAGGCTTTGGTGCGGGCTGCCGAAGAGAAAAACGAGCTAATAGAAAACCTGTCACACGAGTTGCGAACCCCAATCACACTGATATTAGGACCGGTTAGGCAGCTGGGTGGAAAAGTTGAAGATCCAAAACTTAAAGATCGGCTCCAGCTTATTGAGCGTAATACCTTGAGACTTAACCGATTAGTCAATCAGTTACTGGACTTAAGTAATAGCCAATCCATAAAATCCACAAAACAATCCCACAGTAATATAAGTCAACAAGCAATAGAACTGGCGTTAAACTTTCAGCCCTATGCACTTAATGGTGGGATTTCTTTGGAAACTCGGATTGTTGAGCATCTTTATGTGCCATACAGCAATGAAGAATTAGAACAGATACTATCAAATTTATTATCTAACGCAATAAAATACAATCAAGCCGATGGTCATATTTTGCTCGAGATTTGCAAGCAGCAGGATACTGTTGTGCTCACCGTAAAAGACACGGGTATCGGGATGGAAGCAAAACATTTAGAAGCTATTTTTAAACGTTTTTATCGTGTAGATGCCGAACAAACAACTTCGATAGAAGGTTCTGGTGTTGGTCTTAACATTGTAAAAAATATTATTTTGCAACACAAGGATGACATCTCGTTAATCAGTGAACCAGGTAAAGGGACTACTTTCACGTTGAAATTAGGATTGACTAAAGCAAGTGTTGATCGCGAAAAGCTGGTGAAACCATTAGCTATGGATATAGCGTTCGTGTCATCGGAAGATGACCAAAGACAAACTTTGCTAATCATCGACGATAACAAAGATATGTTGGGGTACCTGTCCAGTTTATTTGCCGAACATTATCAAGTTCAAATTGAATCAGACAGTTTAAAAGGGTTGGAGTTAGCCAGAACAACCATTCCCGACATTATTATTAGTGATGTTATGATGCCCAATTTAACGGGTATGGAGCTGTTGAAAACGTTAAAAAATGATGAGCTGACTAATCATATTCCGATTATTCTATTAACAGCTAAAGGCAGCGAAAAAAGTAGAATACAAGGGTTGTCATTACATGCTGATGCATACCTGTCAAAACCATTCAATGAAGACGAAATATTTCTCTGTATTCGGAACTTGCTCGAAACTCGTGACATATTAAAGAAAAGGTATGCTGCCGAGTTATTAAATTCATCCAAAAGTGCTCCAGAAAAACCTCGCTCCAAATTTATCAATAAGCTTAACTCTGTAATTGATAAGCATTATTCCGACCCCAATTTTTCGGTGACCTTATTGTCCGTTGAAATGGCGTTAAGTGAACGCCAACTATTACGTAAATTAAAAGCTATCACCGATAGCAACGTTAAAGAATATATACGTACCTTTCGGCTAAAAAAAGCGGCCGAAATGCTAGCAGAAGGGGCGACTCCAAGTAATGTTGCGCTAGACATTGGGTTTTCGTCATTGCATTACTTCAGTACTTGTTTTAAAGCCCATTATGGCAGGCCACCGTCGCATTTTCAGGGGGCGAAGTAAATTAACCTCATATATGCTCCTCCTGTATAGCAAGGATTAACATTGAGATAACAGGGGCAGGATTGCTGTCTTATATACTGGCTTTGAATGAAGTTTTTTCTTCTGCCCTCGATGTATTTCGCGCATGTCGTCCTTATCAGCTCGTCGGGGTTTAATTCCTTTGAGGTTATCAGGTTTCAATATGCCGGTTTGACCTGTTGTGTCATCTTTCTTGTCTACCTTCGCAATTCTTTAGTGAGCTCCCCGTCTATTTTATACGGGTGAATATTCTTTGCCATCACTACTGTGCTGTCGTGGAACTATTCCGAGTGATGCGAAAGGCATTGCTCTGGAAACGAATATCACTAATGTAAATCAACCGCATATTTTTTTAATAGCTCCATCGGAATTATTTCTAAAGCCCTGATATGGGTTCTTTGAAGATGAACTCTGGGTGCCATGTCATCTTCTTCTGCCTGTGCCCACCGAGCAGCACACAAACACCAGCTATCTCCCGGTTGCAATCCTTTAAAATCAAACTCAGGTATAGGCGTCGATAAATCATTACCTTTAAAGCGAGAATATTCCAGGAATTTTGTTGAGGCTTCTATACAGACGGTATGTGAACCAAGGTCTTCATTACAGGTATTACAGGAGCCGTCCCGGAAAAAACCGGTCACTGGGTCATCACCACAAAGCTCCAGTTTTTCGCCAAAGACATTGACTGATTGATCCATTTCCATGACTTGATTACCTTTATTTTTCGTTTGGATAGTTACTTGGCTTATACTCGTTGAGAACTTGCATAGCAAATTCAATCCAGCCTTCAGAACTAAAAGCGATTGGTCTCACTTTAAATACTTCATCCATTGCTTGTTTAGCGGTTAATCCTTCTTGGTTTATCAAATAGGCCGCCATAACCAACCCTGTACGATCTTTGCCTGAACGACAATGAATTAGGACAGCTCCATTTGGCAGGTTATCTTTAAGGAAGCTGATCGCTTTCGGTAGATTTGCCAAACAGTGTTCTTTATCACCCGGTTTTATGGGTGCATTGGGTGACATGGAGATATTAGCATAAGCGATGTCCAGGCTTTCAATCAAGGATTGATGAACCATCTCACCATCGTTTACAGAGAGAATAGCTGAAAATCCGTTTTCTTTGAAATCTTCTATTTGCCACGGATCTTTATTAGGACCGGTACGGCCGGCAATTTTTCCTTTTCTTAACCAAAATACTTTATTCATAAAAATTTGATTTGTTCTTTTGGTAGGTCAGGCCTAAGGTGGCTATTTGAGCGCAAAACCTTACCCACACAATTCTCTGATGATTCGGGTGAAATGCAGGTAGCAACATTAACACAAATCAACGGATAACAACATTTACCAATTTGACGCCAATACTCCCGACGAGTGACTAGATTTTTTCAGGCTCTATTACATTAGTTTTTCTATCGCTAATTATCTCTCCAGTATTATTTTCAGCGTCCAACAACCTTGCCGGATAGATCGCCACAATAACAGATAATCCTAGCACGATCGCCGCAACGTTGATCAGCAGATGGTAATTTTGAGTATCAGATAAAAGATACCCCGCTACCAATGGCCCAGTCGCCAACCCCATTTTAGACGCGAAACCGCCTAGCGCCGCCATTTGTCCCGCCGTATCAAACTTTGCGGCCATGGTCAGAAAGTAGGGGATGCAAAACGCCCAGGCGATTCCGACAATGGCATTCGCCCAAAAATAGACCGCCTCGCTTTGGCTAAATATCAATAACCAGGTACCGACTGCAGCAACCATTAACGCAATGGTCAGTGGGGTTAATAACTTCAATTTGGCCCCAGTAAAAATTGCCAATACCGCGCCGCTAATGGCAATAATATTGGCCGCGCCGATGGCGGGGCTTAGAAAATCCATTGCATGACCAAAATGCTTTCCCATTCCAAAAATAAAGGCAAACAACGCCATGTTGGCCGCCTGAAAAAGAAATAACGCCAACAGGGTAAATAGTAACGGTTTCACTTTTATCCTTGCTTTTAAACCACTGGCTTTGCTTTTTTCCGGTAACGGATAATCTCCAATAAATGGCAACATTAGTAAAGTCATCAGACTAAAAGCGATCAATGCGTAAAAAGGAACATAGGTACCATATTCAGGAACCAGCGGTGGTAACAACCAAAGTCCTAGTGCTCCGCCACTATACTGCACCACCAATAACAGACTAAAAGCGACGCTGGGTTTCGCCGTTCTGGCAATCACCGAAAAACCTAATCCCACCAGACTGCCACCAATAAATCCATGGGAGAATCGTAGTGGTATTAATATATCGGTTGACTCTTGCACTATTGTAATAACATCTACCGTAATCAGTAGTCCCAATAAGATAAACGCCACCATTTTCCAGCGTGGTAATACTCGAATCAACAAAGTAATCGTTAGCGCACCAAAAGCCGCGCCAAGTGCGTTAGACGAAGTGATCTGTCCCGCTTCGACTGGCGATAGTCCGGCACCTTCCATCAACGCATCCGTGATAGCGGCAAAAATATTGATGTAATACAAACCGGCTGAGGCTAAAAAAGCTAACAAAAGACTCGCTTGCCAACTATCTTTGGCCGGTTGAAAATGGGTTAACAGATTGGTTTTCATATTGCCTCACAGATCGGAAATTGTTTGTTGAGTTCAATCACTGCGTCCAGCCATAAAAATTGATAGTCATCAGAGAAATTGTAATAGAGGACATCCGGTGAAATCATAGCAATCGTGATCCCACCATAACCGGACATAAACGGAATCCATTTTTCTTTCCTACAACCCAGAGAATGACTAACTTCTAATCCCCAAAAGCCGTAGTTATACACAAGGTTTTTTGCTCCGGTCGGGCGATTGGCTTGATTTTTTGTGGTTTGCAGGGCGATTGAGAGCATTGATGGATCCAAATTTTTAATTTCGCTCGCTAAGCCATTTTGCTGGTGTAAATACTTCACTATTTTCACAATGTCATCGACCAAATAGGTAAGCCCCCAACCAGTGAACGTTTGTTGTTGCTCATCATAGGTTCTTTTACTGTGTTGAAGCAATGACGATAAACCTAGTTTTTGCCACAAATCATTGGCCAGAAGATTGCTATAAAGATCATCTTTTCCCGTCAGATTTTTGTATAACCTTTCCATCATCACCCCGGCAAGAAAAGTATCTGAAGTATGATAAACAAAAACCTTGCCTGGATTGACTTGATGAGGGAACATGTTGCAAGCCAAGGCAATTTTATCCCTCGCCGTCTCACTAATAAAAAAATCCAACATCGGGTTCGAATCCTCATCGCTGTTAACTTTTTTAGACAAGTAATTGCCAGTTCGCATATTGAGCAAATCGGACAAAGTCACCTGTTGCCATTGTTGTTGCTTGCACTCGGGAATTATTTTTGTCACCAGAGTATTTTTAATATTAGGAAACTCCGCTTCCAATCGCATTAATGCAATACCGGCGTAGATACTTTTTGCGGTTGAATATGAGGGCAGGGCGAGCTGTTCACAATCGGCATGAGTGCCATAGCGAGTTTCACAATTTAGCCGGTAATGCTTACTGCCAATTACCACACCTGAGATGGTTGACCCTTGGCTGTGTGGCGGTATTAAATTTAGACTATTTAGATCAGGAAAATCTTTCGCTAATTCGGTTAAACTGTAAACCGGTTTGCTTTGGAGAGATGTTTCTTTATCGTCAGCGATCAGTGAACCTCGGTCTGTATCAGGGTCCAATTGAAAATCAACCGTGAGTCGGCCTGCCAAGTCGAATTGAAAGTAACCGCAAGTTTCGCTGGTAATTTGAAAATATCCTTTGCTGGTACCACCAGTATTATTTATTGAAAATGTAATGTATCCATTGTGGGTACAGTTCGCATTTTTTTCTTGTAACGCAAACGGAAAGACCAAACGAGACGCTTTCGAGCTATCAGATTCCCGCCAAATTTTTCCCGGCATTACCAGCCATTCCCAATAGGGATGAGTCGACGTTTGTACGCTGCCAAGTGAAGGGAGCAGTTGATCTTGATATTGAACAAAATCGAATTCCATCATCGGCAATTGTTTAACACTCTGCAATAGTTGTTTAGAATCCGCTATATTAAAAAGATCTTTGAGCAGTCTAAAAAACTGGGTACCGTCAATCGGAGATAATTTTATTTTTCCAGACAACCGCTGATATTGAACCTTTCTATTAGAATTTTTGTTCTTAGTTGGTCGAAAAACATCCGTGTGTAATGGCGTTTGAATGACTGATGATTGATTGAGCCATTCTGCGTTTATCGCTTTAATAGGCTCAGCATCATTAGAGGACATAAAATCGACCAGAGACTTCACCAGCAAGATAAAACCGAGTATAAGGGCATAAATAATAAATTCATTTATTCGATTTTTTGAATTTTCCCCGATCGAGTCTAATCGCATATTATTCCGACCCGCTCTAACATGCTTTTTACTGGTTGCAGTTGCTCTTCAAAATGACGCCATTGACCCATTGAGCTGCTATAAATACTCTGGCGCACCTGGGTGGCACTGGCGGTTATTGAAGCCGTCTTATTCAGATGAAATTGACTGCATTTGTTTTGCCATTCTAGTCCGCAATAAGCAATCAGTTTTTTAGCTTCAAGCTCCACGTTGTTGACGATTTTTTCATAACCAACCGTATGAATGATACCTGGCATGACATTTTTCCAATGCTGCATCAGTTGATAATTCGCAATATAGTACTCCGCCAATTCAGTCAGGTCGTATGAAAAGGGATAACCATTAGTAAACAGTTGTTTATAGATAGAATAACAAGTGTCCAATGGATGTCTTTGCACGTGAATAATTTTTGCCTTTGGCAGTGCCAAATGGATCAATCCGGTATAAAGTGAATTGAGTGGCAGCTTATCGACAAATCGATTAGGATTATCAGGATCTGGTTGGACGCTTTGAATATATGCTTGCCCGAGACTGGCGAAATTTAATTGGCCTGTCAGTTCCACTAGTGCAGTACGAGATTTGGGTAATTTAATATTTAAGTGACGACATTGGGTCATCATTTGCACTGCAAAATCATTTAGTTCACCGGCGGTATAAACCTGGTCATGACTACTAATGATTCGCTCTACTAAAGTTGAACCGGTCCGGGGTAACCCGAGAATAAAAATCGCTTGTTCATTATCATGGCCTTTGACTTTTCCATTTAGCTTTCGCGAGTCAAAAACCTGAATGATTTTGTCGATAATTTGTAAATCAGTTTTTGCTACGTAGCGCATATTCTCGCGCCGATAATCTGCCCCCTGATGTAAATGTTGAAAGCTCTGTGAGTATAATTTTAGGTCTTCTTCTTCTTTAGCAAGAGCATAGCAGATTTGTGCGTAACCAATAGGATCCTTTATACCCGTAACAAGGACCTTTTTAAGTTCTTCAATGTGATTTTTTCGAGAGGTTTGCTTGCGTAAACTGGAGCGTAACCAGTATGCCTCAAAATCCTTGGGATCTAATTCAATGGCTTTATTTAAACTGAATTCTGTGTCTTCAATGTGCCCTAGATAACGTTGGATCGACGCAAGGTTAAAATAAAGTTGCGAGTCATTAGGCGATAATTTGATCGCCTGTTGATAAAAATCTTCGGCGGCAGAATAGTTTTGTAGTTTATTCAAGATTAAGGCTAATTCACCGCAGATCTGAACGTCCTTATATTGTTTTTTTGCTAATCGAGTCGCTATTTCCGCGGCATCTGTTTTTTGTCCCAATATCAAGTAAACCTTGGCCCGATGGATCTGCCATAAGATATTTTTTAGATCGAGCGCTAATGCTCTTTCAATTGCGATCAAAGATTGTTTACCATCGCCTAAACCAAACGCTATATAGCTAGTCACATACCAACCTTCTGCATTTTGCGGGAATAGTTGATTTATTTGCCGACAGGCCGAAATCGCCACTGAAATATTATTGTTTTGAATATTCTTCCAGGCGGTTTGCAGTAAATTTTTTGCTGAACTTGAAATTGGCATAACCTGAATTAATAAAAATAAAACGCCAGTATAAATTATACTGGCACTTTTGGCGCTGCTAGAAGCCTATTTTCTGCTCAATACAAGGCTAACTAGAAATGAAAAGTCGCTGAAACACCAATGGTTCTGGGCAAACTGATATAATCTTTTGATGAATTACCCAGGAAGTTTTCAGCCGGATCGGTTCCCATATAAGCCTCAGGGATCAAACCAGTCACCCCTTCCTCATTGAAAAGATTTTTGACATATAAGGCGATATCCCAATCGGATGATCCTTCGGCGCTTAACCGAGTACTAAAATTCCATAACGAAAATCCACTAATGTCAGCCTGCACCCTGGAACTGTCACCCAAAGCGTTTAATGAATCCGATTGATAATAACCGTTCACCCGAGTCGTCAAATACATTCCGTTATCTAGGTTATGAGTATAATCCAACCCAACACTCAAAGTATCATCAGGTGTTGCGGGTAATTTGGCGCCGTCGGCAGCGATCAACTGTGTTGGATCGGCGGCGAATACTGATGAAGGCGCGTAAAAATCAGCAGTCAGTTCGGCATTAACATGGGCGTAACCTAACGAATAATGCCAATTGTCATTAAAGAACCCACTCAGTTCCAATTCTATTCCTTGAGTTTGAGCTGATTCACCGTTGGCAACCGCAAAGAACCCCCAATAACTAGCGGTATTTAGTTGCGGGTCATCCCAATCAACGGTAAATACTGAAGCAGTATAGGTATGGTTACCTTCGCCATAGGTTCCTTTGATACCCACCTCAGTATTAGTCACACTGTCCGATTTATATTGTTGCCATTCTGGACGTTCCGCCAAACTCCCGGTTAAAGGAACCGCGTTCGCGCCGCCCCTTCGATAACCCTCGGCAACCGTCAAATACACCATGGTATTATCGTCAATATTGTAAGATGCATTAAATTTAAACAAAGTATCATCTTCTTCAGTTTTAAAGCTAGGCTCGGCGCCCAGAAAGGGCCAGATAGGTAATTGCAAAATGGTATCGTTGGTAAAACTATTATCAAAGTTTCTTAAGCCAAAAGTCGTTCGAAAATCTTCGGAAAAATGATAAGTTATTTCTCCAAAAAAGGCTCTATCTTCGAAATTTTGATTACGATTATAATGAAAATCATTATCTGTAAAAACCATCCCAAAATCAGCCATGGTTGGCCACCAGGGAAACGCCGCACCCGCCCAGTCCTGGTAACCAGGCATAAAACTATCCTGAGTGGATAAGCTATCTTGGTCCATATAATAAACACCCACTATCCAATCGATATTATTTTTAGTTGCGTTGGAAACCAACCGAATTTCCTGAACAAAAGCTTCTTCTTCATAACCTCGGTGTGCAACTGCAAATGGACGAGGGCTGCCGTAATACAGATCTTGAAACCAGTCGTTTTGGGCGTAAAAACCGGTATTATCACTCACCGAATTTCCGCTGTGATTATAGCTGGATGAACTGGACGCCAAAGTCGCAAAACCGAGATCCCACTCAACTTCAAGCGCGGTTAAATCCACATCGCGATCAGACGGTTCTAATGTGGCGGCGCCGTTTTCATAGTCGCCAAAAGGCTGTTCTGTGCCGGTTATAAAATGAGTGCCGGTGGTCACCTGACGACGTCCACCAATTTCGTCAGACTGTTTTTGATAAGATAGAAGAAATGATAAATTATCGGTCGCTTCAAACAACAAAGAAAAACGACCATAGTTGATGTCAACGGTATCCGCATCTTCTACACTATGATATAGCCCACCGCCCGCGGCGAGGTCATTACCAGCGGCTAAAGGCGCGTATCCATTTGCGTCCAGTTGATAGAGTGCGGTGTAGTCCACAATACCATCGTTATCAATCATGCCGTAGTTGGCTCTAAAAGCAATTTTATCCGACAGGGGTACATTGACCATTACATCGGTATTTAAATTAAATCCTTCCGAACCGTCGGTTTGGCTGTAACTGGCCGAAGCTGATCCGTAGAAGCCATCAAAATCCGGCTTATTCATACGGTATCTGACTGTACCGGCCAACGAACCCGAACCATAAAGAGTGCCTTGCGGTCCACGAAGCACTTCCACCATTTCAATATCTTTCAAGATAAAATTTGCGTACAGCGGAGTATCGTTAATATATGAAGCCACCGTTGGAACCGCAGAAAGCGCAACGTCACCGTTGACGCCGGAGTCGACATTAACGCCACGGATAATGACCCCATTAACCGCGCCCGAGTTTCGATAGCCACGATCAACAACTGTAATACCGGCCATATTGCGCATCAGTTCTGCAGCATCAATAATGTTACTGGCAACTAAATCTTCTCCTGCGACAGCAGAGATATTAATTGCTACATCCTGGATCGATTGCTCTCTGCGGTTTGCGGTAACAATGATGACTCGAGAATCCTCTTTCGCTTGATCCGAATTTGTTTCCTCAGCATAACCACCGGCAGAAAATAAAAGTGCTGCTGAAATAGCGCTGGCTACTCCGGTTCGCTTAAACATTGACGCATGTGCTGATTTTTCCATTTTTATATCCTACCCTAATAGTGTGTACTAATTTGTTTTTCTGACTTTCCATTAACTATTTTCCAATGATGTAAACTTAATTTACGCTAACTCTCTGGTCTCACGTAGCACCAGATTATGACTAGTGATGGTGCCAGATTAATTTTTTGGCTTTGTTTGGGTTGAATCAGGTACCTTTAACTCACCCAATTGACTGAATGCACCTTGATTACGACGATTTTGGTAAACCGGAAAAGTAATTGGTTGATCACGAAAACTTTTTAACGTTTGCCCTAAACCATGTAAGCCCCTTTCACGAACCTCTCGCACTTTTTGAAGATCAATTTCAATCGGAATAATCTCCCGACCAACATTCGCTTGATAAATTGTTTCACCTTGCGGCCCGAGTAAAATGGACTGCCCATAGCCTAATTCACCAACTGAATTGATATTAATAAAGTAACACTGGTTGACTATTGCATTGGCTTTGGCTAAAACCAGCTCTGTCGGCCGGTCGATGGTATTAGTCAGCGTCGGGCATATGATCACTTCCGCCCCCATCCAGGCCAGGTTTCGGCTCACTTCAGGAAACCACTGATCGTAACAAATCATCAGTCCCATTTTGCCGACTCTTGGCACTTCAAATACCACAAAATCTTGACCGCAACTCACATCTTTTTCGTAAGGAAAAAAGGGAAACATTTTTCGATAACGAGCGATGATTTTACCGCTCGGGTCGATGACAGGCGCGGTGTTATATATCGCGCCATTTGCATTTTCATAATAAGAACCGGGGACTAACCAGACACCCAATTTTTTGGCCAGGGATCGATAGTGAGATTCAAATTCAGCGTTTTGTTGTTGAGCATAGTGAAGGCCCGTTCCGTAACTATTCAACTCACCCAGAATAACCATGTCCACCCACGGAAACCGTTTAACGCAGGCGGTTATCTCTTTGGATAACAGCTCAAGGTTATTCTGGTTTTGTAACGGTAGTTGCAACCCTGCAATGGAAAATTTTGACATCGGACTCTCGATTTAATTAACTTGAATGTTAATCTAATCGGATTGGACCAAAGTGAATAGAGCCAGATTGCCAGAAAGGACTAGACCAGTTTAGGATTATCTGGTCGAGCGGGTTGGATAATGGCGGTATCCACCAGGCGGCCCTTATGATTAAACCAGCAGATTTCCAGATAATTTGAATGGTCTCGATGACCGGTATTATCCTGTTGACTAAATTGATCGGTCTGATTGATGGTGATGTAAAAACCCGCTTGTTCGCCGTAAGCCCATTGTTGCCATTGGCGAAACCAACGATCACCTTCCACCCACCAGTGACCGGTATCATACTCTTCGTCAGCATGACCCGCATGACCGATCATCTTTCCATCGGCGCATAATTCAATGGTGCAGGGCGCGCCATAAACGGTTTTGCAAATCAACGTCGAGCCGGCTAATTGTTCTTTGAGTTGTTGTTGACTGAGTGGGATTTGCTCTGATAACTCAAGAGTCATTTGCTGTTTTCCGGAAAGTTCACGTAATAGTTTGGCTAGTTTAGCGACGCCTTCTCGAATTTTTGATTCCTCCAGACTAGTCACTCCCATTCGAAAGCACGCACCATGTTGATTGCTTTGCAGGTCTTTAGAATCAGAATAATAGTCATCAACTGGCTCAATTAAAATCCCCAACTTTGCCGCGTTTTTCACCAGTTGAACCACTGAAACTTGCTCCGGACACTTGACCCAAAATGCGGTGCCACCCTGATTAGGAATGGTTAGAATTGATTGAGGAAGGTAATGATTAAGTGCGTCTCTTAAAGCGTTCCAACGTTGTTCAAATATTTTATAAATGCGCATCATAAAGGCGTCGTAATGCCCGAGCGAAATAAAAAATGCCGCAGTACGTTGATTACTTTTGGGTGGGTTACCCACCATTAATCCACGCAGTCTTCTTGCTTCATTGATCACCGTTGGTGGTGCAACAATAAAACCAAGACCTAACCCTGGCGCGATCGCTTTAGGCAGTACAGAAACGTAAATCACCCGATCTTTTTCCAAACTACGCAGCGCTGGATTGGGATTACCAAAATAGTTACTTTCACATTCCGAATCATCTTCGATTATAATTTGGTCAAATAAATTAGCCTGTTCAATCAGCTTTTGGCGACGTGCCATCGGCATGGTTACCGCAGTGGGTTGTTGATGACTGGGGGTGACAAAAATTAGCTGACAATCTTGCAATGTTTGATCGACTAACAAACCTTGCTCATCGATCGGTTGGGGATGGATCTCACAACGGGTTAATCCTAAAGAATTTCTGAGTGCCCTGGAACCGGGGTTTTCCATCGCTACTTTACTGTCTTTATCACAAAGCAGCTGAGTTAATAGATAAAGCGCATGATGGCTGCCGGAGGTAATTAAGATTTCTTCGCGAGTAGCATTGATACCCCGCCGAGGCAAAATTTTAGTTCTGATCTGCTCAACCAACATACTGTCATCGGCATCACTTGAAGCCGCCAGTTGACGAGTTTGCAGACCGCCAAAAGCCAATCGACTGGCTTCTTGCCATTGGGAAACCGGATAGAGTGACGCGTCAAAATAACCATCGATAAAAGGGAAAGGATGGTTTTGCCAATCAGCAGGCCAGATAAAATGTTGTTGACCTAGCCCATTGATTTTTATTTTACCTTGCCAAGCCTGTTGTTCCTGTTTTAACTCGTCGGGGTCTCGACTAAAGCCGATTCGACCGTCCAGTATTCGCTGGTTAACATAAAGACCACTTCGCTCACGACTCACCAGATAACCCTCATCAACCAATTGATTGTAGGCCAGCACGACGGTATTGCGGGCCACTTTGAGTTGTTTGGATAATTTTCGAGATGATATGATCCGATCACCGGCTGGCAGCGCGCCGGACAAAATCGCTTCCACCAGTTTCTGGCGAATTTGATGTTGCAAACCCAGATTACTTTCCGGGTCCAGGTTGATCAGTAGATCCATACTGCGACTCTTTTTAGCTTAAAAAGCATTCCTTTAGAATATTAAGTCCTTCATCGATCAATTCAGATTCTATCGTTAGCGGTGGCAAAAAGCGAATCACGTTGCTACGACTGCCGCAACTCAGTAGCACCAATCCCTTTTGATAGGCTATCGATAGGATTTTTTTTGTCAATTCAGCATCTGGTTGACTGGCATCGCCGTTTTTAACCAGTTCAATCGCAACCATCGCACCGTTAATGCGAATATCGCCAATCACCCCCAACAATTCTTTTTGCATTGTTAGCAATCGCTGGCTAAATTGCTCACCGATTCGATTCGCCTTTTCGATCAGTTTTTCTTCTTCGATGATATCTAATACTGCAAGACTTGCCGCACAGGCAACGGGCGATCCAGCATAAGTACCTCCTAATCCACCGGGCAATGGGGCATCCATCAATTGAGTTTTACCTACCACCGCAGCAATCGGGTAGCCGCCCGCAATGCCTTTTGCCATGGTAATTAAATCTGGCTCAATATCATGATGTTGCATACAAAACATTTTCCCGGTTCGAGCAAAACCCGTTTGAATTTCATCAGCGATCATCACAATTCCATGTTCATCACAAAGCTTACGAAGCGCTCTTAAAAAACGGGTCGATGCGGGATAAAAACCACCTTCGCCTTGGATCGGTTCGATGATAATTGCCGCCACATCACTCGGCGCGATCGCGACTTTAAACAAAGTATCGATGGCGTCTAAACTTTGTTGCTCACTAATGCCATGATAATTAACCGGGAAAGGCACGTGGTAAATATCGTTAGGAAAGGGTCCAAACAAATTCTTATACGGGGTGATTTTTCCGGTTAAACCCATGGTCATATTAGTGCGACCGTGAAAGCCGCCGTTAAATGCAATAATGCCCCGACGTCCGGTATGCGCCCTGGCAATCTTAATGCAATTTTCCACCGCTTCTGCGCCGGTGGTGACAAAGATGGCTTTTTTACAACTGTCGCCTGGAGCCAACATCACCAGTTTTTCCGCCAGTTCCACCGAGTTTTCATAGGGTGTCACCATGACACAAGTATGACTAAAATGATCGATTTGTTTTTTTACTGCCTGGATAATTTTAGCGTGGCAATGGCCGGTATTGGATACCGCAATACCCGCGCCAAAATCGATATATCGTTTGCCTTCCACATCCCATAGTTCTGCATTTTTTGCTTTGGCGATATAAACTGCTGCTATGTTACCTTGGCCTCTGGCGATGACCTTTTCTTTTCTTGTTTGTATTTGCTGGTTAGTCTGCATGTTTTTCTCCGAATCTTGAATCTCTCGATTTTAATAATTGCTGGTAGGCCGGCAAGCCTTTCCCGGCACAGTGCGAGCAGAAAATTACCTTGAAAGGATTTTCCAGCCTGGGAAACAATTGATTATTCTCCCCCGGCACTTCGCTCCTCTAGCTAGCGGTCAATTCCACCCATACACATATATTTAATTTCTAAATAATCGTCCAGTCCGTACTTAGAGCCTTCTCGACCAGAACCTGATTCTTTAACCCCGCCAAAAGGAGCCATTTCATTGGAAATAATACCTTCATTGATCCCAACGATGCCATATTCCAGGGCTTCACCTACCCGCCATACCCGCCCAATATCCCGGGTATAAAAATAGGCTGCTAGCCCCACATTAGTATCATTGGCAATTTCAATCGCCTGTTGTTCTGTCTCAAAAGAGATCAATGAAGCCACCGGACCAAACACTTCTTGCCTTGCGACGTCCATTTCGTTAGTCACATTGGTCAGTACGGTTGGCGGATAATAACAGGGGCCCAAAGTACTCGGCTTGCCACCTATTTCGACCTTGGCACCTTGCACCACAGCCACTTTGACCAACCGGTCTACAGCGTCGCGGGCTTGCTGATTAATTAGCGGACCGTTAGTGACTTTATCCTGAGTTCCCACTCCCAGAACTAATCGCTGTTTAACCGCCTCAACCAGTTTTTCAGTAAAGGCCTGATAGATGGATGATTGCACTAAGACCCGATTGGTACACACGCAAGTTTGCCCGCTATTGCGGTATTTGGAAGCCAGCAGTCCGTCGATAGCAGTTTCAAGATCCGCATCATCAAAAACAATAAACGGGGCGTTTCCACCTAATTCCATACTGGTTTTCTTCAAAGTATCGCTGCAAGCTTTTACCAGTATTTTGCCCACCTCTGTAGAGCCAGTGAAAGTCAGTTTTCTCACCACCGGACTAATGGTTAACCGAGGACCTATCTCGCTAGAACTCCCTACAATGACATTGATCACCCCTTTTGGAATTCCGGCTCTTTCGGCCAGTTCAGCTAAAACTAACGCCGACAATGGCGTTTCAGATGCCGGTTTACATACCACGGTACATCCAGCAGCCAATGCCGGAGCTATTTTACGAGTGAGCATGGCATTCGGAAAATTCCAGGGTGTAATGCAAGCCACCACGCCGACCGGCTGTTTGATACAAACGATCCGTTTATCCTCGGAGGGCGCAGGAATGATGTCTCCGTAAACCCGTTTGGCTTCTTCGCCAAACCATTCCACATAACTGGCGCCATAAACTATTTCGCCTCGCGCTTCGGCTAATATTTTGCCTTGCTCGGCGGTGAGTATTTGAGCTAAATCTTCCTGATGTTGCAGAATCAGCTCATACCATGCCCGCAGTAAATTAGCGCGTTGCTTGGCACTTTTTTGCTGCCAGGGTTTGAGAGCTTGCTCGGCGGCGGCAATGGCCAGGTCAGTTTGTTGGCCATCCATTTTAGCGACCTTAGCAATGCAAGAACCATCACTCGGATCGCAAACGTTAATAAAGTTTTGAGATGTAACCCATTGGCCGTTTATATAAGCGTCGGTTTTTAATAAGTTAGGATCGGTTAATTTCAGGCTCATAGTGACTCCTTGTTGAATGCAAGTGACTCCATGCAAAAGACTTTAAATCACTCAATTTTGAGGTATTAATTGTACCCAAAACAAAGAAAATACATGGTTGAAATAACCAGGGTTTAAGGCAGAAAATACCAAATTGGGAGGCCGGAGAAGCAGAAAATGCTTAGGTTGTGTGTTTTTGTCTCTATTTTATTAGATATATTTTAATGGTCTGTGAAGTTCGAATAGCGGACCGCCAACTAAAAAACCTCAAATCAATCCCCTGATTCAGACCCCATTTTTGACCAAATGACTAATCGGATAGGCCTTTTTAGAAATGATCTCTTTCATAATCACATAGCTGTGATATTTGCTAATACCCAAATCAGAATCTAACAAACTCTGAATAGTACTTTGATAATGAATAATGCTACGGCAGACAAACTTAACCAAATAGTCATATCCCCCACTGGCCAGATAACACTCCATTACTTCAGGGATCTTGATGATTTGTTTTTCAAAGTGACCATGATCCTCAAGGGTATGTTCACTAATGGTGATTTGAGTAAAAACCTGGATGGTTTCGACGATTTTATTGATTTCAACGATCGCTTGATAACAGCTAATAAAACCCATTTTTTCCAGACGTTTTACTCGTTGCAGACAAGGGCTGGCGGACAGAGCCACTTTTTCCGCTAAATCGACATTTTTGATCCTGCCATTATGCTGTAGCACTGCCAAAATGCTGAGGTCGATCTGGTCTAGTTTGTGCTCTTTGTTCATCATTGTTTTTGTTGCTTATTATCCCGATCAATAATTATGGCGGATTTGCGCTCTAGCACACTGCCGCAAACTTGTGTAATGCCTTCCTTTCTACCCATGTGCGAGGACAATGTCAAATCGGTTGCTGTCTATTTCATTCGGGTATGTTTTGAATACCGCAGGAGTTGTAGCCACCGAGACGATTTGATGACAAATCTTAATCTCTATTTAAAAACATTAGTAGAAGGTAGGGCATATACTTTAGACACGTAGACTCAAAGGACGATCAATCAAAGTCACGAGTTCAGTGATGACGTGCTACAAGAAGACATCACTATTGCCAACAAGTACAAACAAAATTAAATTCTAGCAGTTATCTAGCAGGTTCTCTGTGTATAAAAAGGGAAACAGGAGTGTTGCATTTTCGGCACATAAATAGGAAAATAATATTTAAAGACAGTTTGGTTAATGATCTAAAATAAAATAGAGGCTACCCATGTTTACTAGAGCGATTGTACGAACACCCTGTAAAGCAATGGTCGAAGGTATTACTAGCGCGGATCTTGGTGTGCCTGATTATGAGAATGCGCTTGTCCAACATCAAGACTATATCGAGGCTCTTAAAGAATGCGGGCTAGAGATCACCCATCTCGAGGCGGACGAAAATTTTCCTGATTCAACCTTTGTTGAAGACGTCGCATTGATGACACCCAAATGTGCGATCATTACCAACCCAGGCGCTGATAGTCGACGCGATGAAATACAATCTATTAAACCTGTGATCGAATCCTTTTATAATGATATTGAAATCATTGAAAATCCCGGAACCGTCGAAGCCGGCGATATTATGATGGTCGGTTCTCATTTTTATATCGGATTATCAGAAAGAACCAATCAAGCCGGTGCAGAGCAAATGATCACTTGTTTGGAAAAATATGGTCTGACTGGCTCGATCGTGACACTCACTGAAGTTTTACATTTGAAAACAGGCCTTGGATATTTAGAAAATAATAGGCTACTCGCCTGTGGAGAGTTTTTAAGCAAACCCGAGTTTCAACAATATGATATTCTTGAAGTTGCACCGGAGGAAGCTTATGCGGCAAACAGTGTTTGGATTAATGGCACCGTATTAACCCCAAAAGGCTTTCCAAAAACTAAAGAATTACTTCTTTCGACAGGTTTTAAGATTAGAGAAGTGGATGTTTCTGAATTTCAAAAAATTGATGGCGGTCTTAGTTGTCTTTCCTTAAGGTTTTAGCCTGGTGAGTTAAGTTGATCTGAGCCATTGAAACTCCTCGATTCGGCTAAAGGCAACCGGATAGTGACAAGTGTGCCCTTACCGGTGATCGAGGATAAGCTTAATTCCCCACCCATAGCGACAGTCATATCTCGACTAATCGTCAGCCCTAACCCGGTACCTTGATTCATTCTTGCGTAACTAATATCGACTTGTTCGAAACCTTCAAATATTCTCTCGGTTTTCGCCTCTGTGATCCCAATCCCGGTATCAGATATTTCAATCACAGCGTGTACCTGATTCGTTTGACTTTCTATGATCACACCACCCTTAATTGTAAATTTGATTGCGTTACCGATTATATTAAATAAAATTTGTTTTAATCGGGTTTTGTCTTGAACAATCTGTTGCCGGTGATTTGTATCCCTATATTCAATCGTCAGGTTTTTTTCATCTGCCAAGGGGAGACAAACTGCTACAACCTCGCTAATTAATTCAGTTAGTTCGAATTGGCTATTTACAATGGTAATATCGTTGCTCTTGAGTTTAGACATTTCCAAAATATCGTTAATGACCCTGGATAACTGTTCGCCTGAAGTCTTAACCAATTTGACTAGTTCACTGGTTTTTTGATCGAGTTTAATCTCCGGATCAGTTAGCACAATATCAGACAAACCAATAATGCCATTAAGAGGTGTACGTAATTCGTGAGATGTATTGGCCAAAATACTATCTTTAATTCGATCAATTTCTTTTAATCGTAGATTGGCCATTTTCTGACGAATGATTTCCTTTTTACCTATCATTCGAAAGTAAAATAAAAAGCCAATAATAAACACCATTGCCAAAGATACTAACCAGAATATTTGGGCATTCGATTGTTTTGCAATTTCCAGTTCCAGTAATTGTTGCCGTTGTTTTGATTCCTTAAGTTTTTCTCTAGTAACCATCATCTGCCGATCGATTCGTATGATTTCGCCTAATTGGCGTACTTTCTCACCGCTAATGGATTCGCTCAACTTATAAGCCGCCTGACTATGTAATAAGGCTTTTTCAAAATCGTGATTTGCCTCATAGATTTTTGATAATAATCTGTGACCTTGCTGAATTTTAGCGCTGAATCCTAATTTCTCCGCGCCACTTAAACTTAGCAAAGCTTCTTTAGTGGCTTGTTTAAGATTATCGAGGTCAGCGTGTATATTAGTGAGTCCAATATAGGCAATTAAGCGATCTTCGCGGTCGCCGGATAATAGGCTATTTTCCAATTGAAGATTTCGGTAATTCAGTACTTCTTGTAATTCTCCTAGTTGTTGGTAAATACTGGCGATATTATTAAGAGCCCTGTTTATTCCAGACAAGTCCTTATTTAACTGACTAAGTTTAAGTGATTGATTATAGAGTTCGAGCGCCTTTTGATTATCACCAAAATAGAAAAAGCTCGAAGCAAGATTGCTCAAATCCCGAGATTGGTCAACTAAATTTTGTTGCTGCTCCGATAATTCCAACGCCTGCTTAGCGATTTCATAAGCCTGCTTATAGTCACCTTCTTTTATTTTTGATAGGCGTCATTATTTAGCTGCCCTGCAACAGAATCAATTTCATACTTATGACTTAAAACCGCCAAATGCGAGGTCAAGGCGACTGCCATGATGATGTATATGACGACTTTGTATATTAATGACGGCATGAGAGGTACTACTTATTAAAAAACGAAAAACACATCTGCACTAATTGGATAATTCAGCGATTAACTCATTACAAGTTTTTGAAAATATCGTTACCTTGTCAAAAGGAGAAAAAAGTTTGAAACGGCAACCAGCCAAGATCGCCGCTTGACCATCAGAATCCATCTCATCACCGACATGTAAAACTTGATCGGGCTGCAACTCGAAATCTTCAAACACTTGCTCTAACATCTCAGGGTGTGGTTTTGCACGATAACCAAGCGTCGGCGAATAGCTCTTACTAAAACTTGACCCAATACTTAGCTTAGCAGCATCACAGTTACCATTGGTAACACTAACCAAAATATATCGCTGTTTTAGTTGCTGTAACATCGCAATTACGCTTATTTCAATTTTAACGCGGTTACGATAATTTAGAAATATTTCAAGCGCTTGCTCGACAATAGCCGCTGAATTCGACAAATTTTTACAGCACTTTCGTAAAACAATTTTGCGAAGAAAACTAAGGTTTTCATATCGAGATTTATCACTTAAACCAAGATGTTCTTCTGATAACACCAATTTTTTCCTATAATTAATGAATTCCTGAAAATCAAAAACCTGCCCCTGCTTGTCGAATTCTGATTGTAGAAATACCTGGCTCTTTCGCTCGGCCAGTTTTATGACTGGCCCATTATCATAAAGGGTATTGTCCAGATCAAAACTGATCAATTTGATTTTGGAATAAGGCATTTATTTTTTCGCTCTCGGATGGGCTTTGTCTTTGATACCAATTTCTTCATCGGTATCGATATTATGCTGCAGCATAGAAAGCTGTTCGACGTCCATGGTTTTAGGCAATCGTTTTTCGCCTTTAGTTGGACGGAGATTTTTAGCAGGATTGATACTAATCAGGTTGAAATCCAATAAATAATGAAAAAAAATGCGACAACTTGATAAAAGTAACCCGGTTGATTTGGCTGATTTTCTTTGACGGTTTTGTTGTGCGGATAGTTGTCGAATATGAATGGGTTTAAGTTGTTCCCATTTAGCCAAGTTTAACTCTTGAAGGTGCGATAATAACCTCTTTAGCTGCCGTTGATAATTCTTAATGGTGAATGACGAATAACGTTTTTGCTCAGGCAAAAAACGTAAGTAGTCATCAATATTACATTGCAAGGGGTTGTTACTGAGAGTCTGTAGATCTTTCATAGGGGGCCGTTAACGCACAAACATATTTTGCGATCAGCTCTACAAACAAGGTTCCCATATCTGGATCAAATCGAGCAACGTCTTTACTGGCGAGTGCGATCAGTCCTTTTTCACAGCCATTGCCCAACGGGATCAAGGCGCATGATTGATAGTCGTAAGAGAGCTCGCCAAATAGTGCTAACTTAGGCGCTTGACCCAGGCGACCACATAGTGGCTGATTATCCGGGAACTGACAGTTAAGCAGATCTTTTATTTGTTGAGAGTTTTCGAAGACTTGCGCCGGAGGGCAAGTCTCGTAGTTGCCAACCAGAATAAGCGCCGCACCATCTAAATCGAAAGATTTTTTTAGTAAATTAACTATCCGGGAGCTTAATGTCGCGAGGTCGGTACAACCAACCAGGTCCAACATAAATTGATTACAAAGGATCAATAACTCCTCATTAGCATGCGCTAGTTGAAGCATTTCAATCTGCTGGCCTTGCAGCTGACTATTTTTATTTCTTAAAGTTTTGACCTGACGCTCTACCAGCGAAAAAGTATCTTGTTCAGCATAGTTAAGTTCAATATGGCTTAAGAGTTCTGGATTCTTAATCAGAAATTCTGGCCGATCCAATAAATATTGTTTAACCTTGGCGTCGTCCATCATCTCGGTGAGACGAGCAAGATCTTCTTTATTTTTTTTAGTAAACAGCACTTGTGGTTGCGATAGTTTCATACTTCGATATATCCATGATAAACAAATTCGGCAGGCCCGATCATTTTAAGAGATTCACCTTCACCTGCCCAGTCAATATGCAAATGTCCGCCAGGTAAAAAGACTTTTATTTTTTGTTGTAATTTATTTTGTAATCGCCCGACCACCATACTGGCACACGCGCCTGAACCGCACGCCAGCGTTTCGCCGCAGCCTCGTTCGAATACTCGTAATCTGACTTCGGTATCCGATACGATCTGCATAAAACCCACATTGACGCCTTCGGGGAATAATTCATGGTCATTGATTTCCCTGCCCAACAGTTCCACTGAAGCGGTTTTAACATCTTCAACCGATAAAACGCAATGAGGATTTCCCATTGAAACACTGCCGAAAGTTAAGTTTTGCTCTTTAAGCACTATTTGATAACTGATTGATTGATAGTCGATGCCCAATGGTATTTTTTTCGGTTCAAGCTGAGGTATACCCATATCGACGCTAACTAAACCATTTCTCATCAACTGCAGATCCATGATACCGTTGACGGTGCTAACTCTGATTTTTTGCTTCCAGGTGAGACCCATTTGACGGACGAATCTAGCCAGACAGCGTACGCCATTACCGCATTGGCCAACTTCACTGCCATCAGCATTAAATATTCGATAGTGAAAATCCACATCCGGTTGGGGAGGCGGTTCAATCAGTAGTAATTGGTCAAAACCGATGCCTTTATGCCGATCGGCTAGTTTTCTGATTTGGCTTTCATTAAAAAACACGTTTTGCGAGATGGTGTCTACCACCATAAAGTCATTACCCAATCCGTGCATTTTGGCAAAGCTGATCATCATAGGGCAGGCTGCTTGGTCTCTGCTTCCGGTTCTATCTCTGGATCAACCGGCTGCTGCTCTTGCTCGATAGGTTTATCCGCAGGCAAATAAAGATCGCCCTTAGCACCGCAAGCAGTCAACAGCAGGTAAATCAGGGTAATGAGCAATATTTTTATCAAAAGAAGACCTTTTTGAAGGTTTATTAAACGCAATGACTGATTTTCAACAATTTCCCTAAGGAAATCAATTTATTATTGGAATTTTTAGTGACAAGGGGGTTGGCGGAGATTAAATGGTTACTCTCTTTATCGATAAGCCGAATTTCTTAATAACTTGGCAAGTTATTGATTCTATTCTGATTAATCCGTATATTCATGGACTATTGAACAAAATAACTGTGGATAATTTAATAAATGTTATCTAGGGAATGTTTCCGCAGAAAAAGGCTATTATAAGTCCAAGGGAAATTGGAAAGAACCTAGCTTGACGAATAAAATTTTGATAGGTTCAGCGATTATAGTTGTAGTATGTTTAGCCCCTGAGTTTGCGATTTTAGTTGATGTCGGTGGAATAGATCTAGGATTTGCGTTTTTAGTATTTTATTTGAAGCCCGCACTCTTATGGGTAAAAAGCAAGAAGGAAGCAGTTGCAGAAGATTTAGTGATTTGGCACAAGCGAGTAAGCTCATAGAGTTTTTTCAATTGCGATATGACGAAAATACGGGTATACGTTAGGCTATTCGCATAAAAGCCTCGAATAAGCTAAATGGAACATGCGGCTTTAATACTTGGAATCAAAAAATGAAGAATGCTGTTATTGGGTATGACCTACTTACTAAATATTGGGATAAAGACTATACACCAGAAGCTATTCGTAGAATTACAAAAGTAGCTTTCTTAGGCAAACTGCCTTGTGGTGAACTTAATCGAATCCAAGCAGACACGGTTCCGGGAAACAATGCTTCTGTATCCGTTGTTAAAAAGGTTGGCGAAAAACGAATTGTCACCTAGATTCGTTTTCGCCAATTTAATGCGTTAGAAGATAAATGAAACTTATCATAAATGTGTTGTTAATTTTTGTATCAGTACTAAATGTATCAGCTGAGGTTGGAAAAACAACTGTTCATATACTTGATAACCAAATTGAGCTAAGAGTCGAAGAGATTCTTCCGTCTAGAGCAATTCCGTGGATGTATTATGACCAGGCGATAGAGTCGATTCCTGCGATATATCCTGAGTCCAAAATTATTTCAAAGATTAAGCATGAAACCAGTAAATTTAATAGTGCGCTCAACTATTCGCTAGTGAGCTTTGTAAAAAGTGAAAAGACCAAATATGTTATTGTTGGTGGAAATTTTAGAATCAAAGATAGAGCTTGGAGTTATAGTGCAAACGTGCCCATAAAAGGATACGATGAAACTATGAGACTCATTCTTGCTGCTATTAGCACGAGAAGCTTTTAACCAGCGCATGTTTTAGATTTGGCGTAACGAACGCCTCTCTGAAAATGCGGACGTTTGCCAGAAAGAGCAAAGGAGTATTCTATGGCCAGTATGTCTGATCCCACAGATCCTATTCGAAAGAAAGCTGTGACGTTTCCGGCCGTGAGCAAAGGGACCTCCTGCAACCAAAGCTCTTTTAAAGCTGGCAAGGGCACGTTCTTGTACATTGGACCGGGAACCGAGGGGAGGGGTTTCAAAGCCATGTTCAAGCTTAAGCGTTCTATGCCCCATGCCAGGAAGCTTGCGGCTACAGATCCGGGACGCTTTGAGGTGGGATCCACCGGATGGGTGACGACTCGCTTCACCGCTGAAGAGCCACTTCTCGCATCGATCTGGGAGGCGTGGTTGGAGGAGTCTTACGAGCTGACCTGCCCATCAAAAGCCAACAAGAAGTAGAGGGCTGGCAAGACAAGATCGCAACTGCGAGGCCAGCTGGCTAACAAAATGCTCAAGTTCACTCCAGCCGCAAAAAAGCGAGGCGCCTCAAATGAAATTAATCGAGGTGAACCGAGAAAGTTTTCACATAGAAACGCCTTTTTTGGTGTAAGTTTTAATTGAAAGATCGAGGATTGGATTTTCCCACAGCCTTGTTATACAACAAAAGGATAGGAATGAAGCATCTAGTATTTTTATTTCCGCTTGGAATCGTTGCCGGTACTATTTGGGTGGTTAAAACCAATACTGCTCCGATGATGGTAACTCTACTAGTTTTGTCACTAATTGGAGTTTTCTTGCAAATTCCAAATATGCTCAAAACGAAGCTTGTTCGTCAATTAAACATATCAATTTTTTTGTCGGTTGCCGCATTAGCCGCTATTGCTATCTACGGAATGTGAATTGTATAACCAACACCGCCAGCCGAAAATTAACAGTTTATACATGCTGGATAAAAGAAAACTCAAAAATACCAATGCCAGTTGCTCAGTGCCCAGTCAATTCTTATAAGAGCTTTCCCCATTAACTGTAAGTATTTGCGCTTAACAAAACACACACGCCAAATATTGGCGTTAATAATCCACCAGGAAAAATCAAACTATGATGTATAAATATTTATTTTCTCTTCTATTTATAATTTTGGCATTAAATCTACAAGCGACAGAGATTCAATTTGAACCGCTTAAAGACGTAGGCTTTGTAGCTGACTTCCACTCTTCAGGAGATAAAAGCAAGTACGGTGTGCTCGTAATAGGAGGCTCCGGTGGAGGAAAACCAAAGCATCTCGCGAATAAAATTGCAGAGTTAGGCTATTCAGTTCTTTCGTTGGCCTATTTCAAAGAAGAAGGCTTGCCTCCAGAATTGGAAATGATACCACTTGAGTATTTTGAAGCACCTAAGCAATGGTTGCTTGACAATAAAGAGACAAGGAATGATGGTCTGATAGTCGTTGGATGGTCAAAAGGCGCCGAATTGTCCTTACTTTTGTCTTCGCGAGACGCGCTATATAAAGGCGTAGTAGGTATTGCGCCGAGCTCAGTTATTTGGGCTGGAATACTCAAAGATTGGTCGAAAGTGCCCTCGTCGAGCTGGAGCGAAAATTCTAAGCCTCTCCCGTTCGTGCCATTTGCAACCGGTATTGAGTTTAACGGGCTGGCCGATCTCTATGAACAGTCTTTGAAAAATAATGATGCAGTTAGCAAAGCTAAAATAAACGTAGAATCGATTAAGTCTCCCACACTTCTTTTAACTGGCGGACTTGATGAAGTTTGGCCTGCAGAAAAAATGGCCAAGTTCACTTGTGACAAGATAAATTTAGGCCACCCAATAAAAACATGCCATCACGTTAATTATCCCGACGCAGGCCATTTGTTAGATGAAAAATTTATCATTGGCGGAACAAAGGAAGCTAACGCTGCTGCAAATAAAAGTTCCACCCAACAAATTAAGTTGTTTTTGAATCAAGTAAATTCTTAACAGATCATTGCATCAGACTCGAGTGCATTGGGCGCGAGGCATTTTAGAAAGGAATAAATAATGAAACTAAAAAGTATAGAATCTTCAAAGTCTCTGAAAGCATCCGGAGGTTACTCACAAGCATTAGAATTAACAGAATTTGACCGAGTTCTATTTATTAGTGGCCAAATACCTGTTGAACTAGATAATACTGTTCCAACCAATTTTAAATCTCAATGTGAGTTAGTCTGGAGGCATATTCGATTACAACTAGAAGAAGCAAATATGTCGATAAATAATATTGTCAAAGTAACAACCTATTTAGCGGACAGAAAATACTGTGAAGAAAATAGTTTAATAAGACAGGATGAATTGGGTAACCATAAGCCATCTCTTACTATTATTATTGCGGGTATCTATGATGAAAGTTGGCTTTTAGAGATTGAAGCAATAGCAGCTGCCTAACAAACCATTCAACGGAGATTCAAAGGGCTGCTCCACTTTTCACGACTAGGAACTGAATAATTTTGCCTTACGCGAATTAAAATACAAAACTTCCTAAAAGTTATGTGTAGTGACTCAAGCTAGATATGACAATTTGGAATTACTGTTTCAAATATCATCTGACACAACATGTCTCAAAAGTACCAAATGCCGACGTATTACTGATTCTAATTATGTAGAGTATTTTCTCCAAAGCAGCCACTCAGAACGTTCACGTAATTCGAGAGGCATGTTTTTCTCACGTACTTGTTCTGTATGTGTAGTTTATAAGCGACAGTATGGACGATTATCATAAAGCAGTTTATTGTCTGGTGTAATTGTTAAAGTATACTGATTGTACTCTCGTTTATAAGTAAGCTTGTTGGCCCCCTCTACGACTTCATAACAGAATTGAATATATAGATACGTCCGAAGTTCTTTAGCGTCATGTTCGTATGAAACAACTAGCGACTCCAGATTTATTTTTGTAGCTTGTTTCAGTAATGAATCAGAAGCTTCGAATCTTTTAGTGCCTCGAATTATTGCCATGTAGTTTAAATCACCGTTCTCATTAGTATCCGCTGAAACAGAAAAAATTTGGTTCAGCTCTGGGAGTGTCCCAGAAACTTCAATTTCAGATATCTTCGCTTCTTTGGGACTAGAAGCTAAAACGATATTACTCGAAATTATTATAAGATAAATGAAATACTTCATTATTAAACTAACTCAATTTTCGTTAACAAACAGAACGCTTTGCTTTTTGTACTGAGTGAAACGAAGTTCCAAAACAGCAACTGGTTAGATTACGTCTAGTTTGCACTGTCAGAAACCAAATGTATTCTTGAATCTAAAACTCCTTTATATAGATTTGCAGAGACTTCAAGATGATCCTTTTGCTCTTCAATTTTTGCGAGGGTTAATTTTTGTCCAGTATCATCAATCGCTCGGCCATCTTTATTATAGTCTTGCCCCAGCATTTTGATTCTGTTGGCAAATAGCTCTATAGCTTCCTTGTACTTTTTATCGGAGATACTTGATAATCCTAATGCATATAAGCATCCTGACTTCTCAGCGCCTGAAGTAATTTGTGAACAAGGCAGCTCACCTGCTTTAGCGCTTAGTGCTAGGCATAGAACAATTAAAGAAACTCCAAATGTTAACTG